>JAGDAU010000016.1 GCA_017959365.1 Prevotella sp. | reverse complement strand
TTCCCGTTCCCGTTAACGTTCCCGTTGAAATCAGTTCCCGTTATTTCACCACTATCTTCTTGCCATTGTGGATATACACACCACGCTGGGTTGGCTTAGCATTGAGTCTGCGACCGTCGATAGTGTACCAGACATTATCAAATCGTGAATTAGAAATTGACAAATCGTAAATATTAATGATGCCGGTGCTCTCACGCTCGTTGGCAAGGTCTCTTGCCAACTTGTTGACAATTCTGTCTATTGCGGCAAGGTTCTGCTGGAGTGTCAGTTCATAGTCATACGCAAGGTCACGGATGTCGCTCTTCGCCTTGTCTATAAGATCCTGACAACTCTGTGCGTCACCCTCCATAGCCATATTGTCACACTCCTCTATCTTATCATCCTTATAGTCATTGAAGGTTGATACCAGCTTCTTGTCGTAAGCCGTCTTAACAAGACGTACGGATGAGGCGACACGGCGGTTGTTGGCAACTGGCTGCACCTGACTGTCGGTGAAGTTGATAACATAACCATCCCATGCAACGGTTTCAGACACCTCGTCCGACGGTGTGCCGGTCCAGTAGAAGCCCTCCTCACCTGACTTCATCAGTGTGGTAGTGGATGTGTAGTCGGCATAGACGGCGGTCATCTGTCCTGCAGCAGGCAGGAACACGGCGCCGGCAGTCTCCAATAGCGACCATTGGTCGGCGGTCAGCTCTGGAGAGTCGCTGAGTGACGGAGCACCATCAGGTGCTGTCCACCCATCGGGCAACAGGATAAGTCCCTTGACAAGGTTGACGGTGGCAAAGGCTCTCAGTGAAGCGGCATTCTCACGCCCATTGAGCAGGTACTCCCACTCGTCTTTGGTCAGCGTCTGCCATCCTGATCCCAGGTCACTGATAAGGTCGGGGTTAACGCCATAGTCTGCAAATGGGATACAGAACAGTAGAGCCGCCTCAGCGTCGGTATAAGAATAGTAGAAATTGCTGCCATAGTAGTTTTGGTCTGTACTCCAGCAGAGCAGGTCACGCAGGTCAGCGGGATAACTACTGTATGTGTAGGCTTCTATATTGTCCAAACCCAACATGGCATACTGCTGGGGTGCTAATGACCATTTCTCTGTCCTGCCGTCATAGCGCAGGTTGCCGTTAGAGAAGCGCACTGTCTTTTCTTTGCTTACGGAGAACTCCGCCTCTATTGGTGTTGCCTCCTCACCAATAGTTGAGAAGATGCTGATGGGGCTTGGGATACCGATGAAGCCACCATCATATACCGGCTCTACCATGGTCTCATAAACCGTGCCGGGTTGCAGGTTCTTGAGAATATAGTTTACATCTTCCACATCAGGTATTACAATCCAGTTGCCGATGTTTTCTGGCGGTATGACGGTGATGTCGCTGACAAGCAGCATATCGTTGGTGAAGTGACGGATATAGAAGAAGTAGAAGACGCCCTCATCCTCCGGTGCACGCTTAGTACGGACCTTGGTGTCATTGTCTGTTCCTGTTGCGGCGGCAAGGGCAGCTGCGGCTTCAGCTTGTTGGTTTTCAAGGACGTCTATCTGTGACCTCAGAGCACCCAATTCCGCATTAAGCAAGGCACATTGTCTTTCAACATTCTCTCTGTCGGGGTCATCCTCTGGCATATCTTTCAGTTGGGCTGTTTTCTCCAACAGCAGGTTCTCCTTTTCCTTTGCCTCACTCAGTATCTTCTGTAAGGGTGCTTTTTCTGGATCCTCCTCCGGCGTCTGCTCTTCTATCTTTGACTCCATAGTAGCTTTTAATTCTTCCTGAGCCGCTGCTCTCCCATCCGCATCATCATTATATTTCTTTGTCTGCTTGACGAAGCCAACCTGGTATCTCACAGCTGTGTTATCGCCGGTCTTTGCGTTCATTGCTTTCCATGACACCATAGAGTTAGCCGGGACGTTATACACGCCGATGACATTGTCATTGTGGCCATTACCGTAAGAGGCATAGTTGGTGCCACCCCAGTTTTCGAAACTCTCTCCGTCACCGTCAAGATCCACAAGCAGGATCTGACCGGCCTCAACGGGAGTACCCTCACCATGAGGACGGTAGTTGACATTGTTCACCGTCTCCATGCCATGACGTTTCCATGACAGGTCTTCAGAAGTGGGGTTCACTGGCTCTGTTGTTACACGTGAGGGTTGTCCGAACTTTGTGTCGGTGATAACACGTATAGGCTTTGTCCAGCGGCTCTTGCCGCTATCGTCTATCACTTCGCCGCCATCCTCCTCACACACGCTACGCACGCGTATATAATATAAGGTGAGCGACTCCAAATTCTCAAGTTTGTATATGGTCTGTTTCTCTGTGTCGTCACGTGTCACAATGACGCTACCGGTATTATCCTCTGGGAAGGTGGGGTCGGTAGAGTACTGTATCTCCTCCTTCAGTGTTGTGGCCTGGTATGACAGTGTGGCACTCTGCCAGGTTATGTCATCAGCGGTCAGGAAACGAGGCATTGGAGTGTAATACGGTGTGCAGTCCATGACAAACTGCGTCAACAGTCCGTCCTCTTCCGGTGCTCCGCCGAAATGCATAGTGTAGAACTCATCACCGGGCAGGTAGAACAGTGTAAAGGTACAGTAATCAGTCTGGTATGAGGCAGCGTTGTTTCCAACCCAGTTGACATTATACTTACGTCCGGCGCATAGGGATATGGCTCCGCCACTCACACCCTGCTGAGCGAACTGAACGTATGCCACCTCTATTCCCGTCTCCGCATCCACAATCTGGAAGGCGGCGCTGCTGGAGTTGTACACATTCATGGAGTAGAGTATCTCACACATCTCCTCCGGCGGGCAGCAATTAGTGGTAAAGGTCTTTGTGGCAGTCCATTCACTAAATATGTCCTCACCGAATACGGACTGTGCCTGTGCCTCATACTTAGTGGCGGCTGTCAGACCCTCAAGGGCGAAGGAACTGGTGGTGAGGTTATTCTCTTGCACCCAGCGCATCTCCTCTTCTCCCTCGCCGGCGACCTTGCGGTAACGCAGGTTCCAGGCTGTGGCATCACCACGCAACGTACACTGCGCCTGTGCACTTACATCCGTTATGTCGGTTACAGTGAGATTGGATGGTGTGGGATTGTCGCTGAAGATTAGCTGTATCTGCGCCTTCCAACTTGATATTGAGGTGAAAGACGTACTCTCGTTAGCGTCTAAGGGGTTATATGTGACATCGTCACTCGTGGCATAAATCAGTTGCGTGCTGCCGGGATTATAAAACTTGTTGGTAAGAGTGTTATAATCAGCCCTCGTACCGGTATCGTCATAGATAGTGATGAGTAGGTTGGACGTGCCGTCATACTCAAATGGCTTAGTGAAGTCGATGGTGTTCCACTGACCTGCCTTAAAATACACGTCCCCACTGAAGTAGAGGTCATTCACCGTTACTGGAGTATAACTCCACACACCATCCTCTGTGGTGTGGGTAATATAAATACTGATGTGACGGGAGATGTCACCGTTGACGGTGTTGAAGCCTATACTCCATATTTTCCCTGCATCATGGCTGAACTCACTCGTGGTATAGACCTGTTGTGTCAGGGCATACTTGTTTGATGCTCCTATAGGTAACATGTGCCCGTAAGTATTCTTGGGCTCTCCTATTGTAACCACGTCATCTGCCCACGACACAGTGGAGCAGAACAGGGCGATTATCAGCATCATTGCCGATCGCCATAGATTAATAAAGTTTAGATTTTTCATAATAGTATAGATTTTTATTAAGTTTATGTTTTGCGTTTTGCTTTTTGTGTTTTGCGTTTTGTGTTTTGTGTTTTGCATTTTGTGTTTTATGTTAAATAGATTTGTCAATCCGGGTAATCCGTGTAATCT
>JAGDAU010000170.1 GCA_017959365.1 Prevotella sp. | reverse complement strand
TGCGTCTGCCAGTTGGCGTAGGGTTTTGAGATATGTCATACGCACCGCCTGCCAGTAGTCCTGACGTGCCAACGCCTCTGTTATCTCTTTCTCAAAATCAAAGGCATAGATATTATCATCCTCGACATTATAATCCAGTTTCTCTTTCTTGCTCTTACGCCGGAAGAGGTTGGGGCGCATCTTGTATATCATATATCCTATGAACAGCAGGGCTGCTACAGCGAGGATAACATACACCCAGTTGACGGTTTCATCACTGGTGGTGTCGAAGAGTTCGCGTATAAAATCATCTATCTTTTCCATAAGCCACTCAAAGAACGACTTACCCTCCGGAGTCTGAAGCTCTTCACCGTAGGCATACCTCGGGTCGGCGCTCAAGGTATTCAGGAGCGTCGTATCGGGTTTCAGTGTATCTACAGCGTATGGTCTCATGACTTTGTTGTCGTTTTTGTACAGCTATCTTTTAACTAAAGTAATTCACTTTCAACTTTCAACATTTATCTTTTAACTAAACTCAACTGAAGCTTGCGAAAGTTGAGTTCTATAATAGTTCAAAATTATCTATGTCTGATGATTCATCTGACATATCCTCAAAATTATCTATATCACTGTTCACTGACACAGAATATTCCTCTTCCATGGCGCTGGTATAGAAGAAGCCTATTGCCACCACAAAGAGCGACAATGACACATACATACCAAACGACTGTACCACTCCAAGTATATATACTAAATATGAGTACAGCCCGGATGATGCTATGGCGCTGTCCGACCCGTCTATTACCAATATTCCCTTTAGCATAGTAGTAAAATACCATGGCAGGTAAGTGGCGGTTTGTATGAAATTGACGAGCATTGTCATAACAATCATCATCAGCAGGAACGGGAAGAATTTAGAATATCCTATGTGTACACCGCGTCTGAACGCCGCAAAGAACCCGATCTCATCATCAAAGATATATGCCGGTACGGCAAGGATCAGCGGTGTGACGGCAAACAATGCAAAAAGCAAACCAAAGAGTACAAAAAAAGACTCTGTGGCAACTACAAAGATAATCAGACCTACAAATAAAAGGGCTCCTGCTAAACTCACCATAACAAGCATGAGCAATGAGCGCAACGATGCCCGGCGTATCTCTTTAGCCAATGCCTTCAGGCTCACCTTACGCAGGCGGTTCTTGTTACGGTTGTATTCCATCATCAGAGTATAGAATATTCCCGACACCATACTATAGCCGATGAAATATAATATTACCGTGAAGGTGATAGACAGTAATGGAAAATCGTAACTAAAGTCACTGTACTCACTCTGTGCGTTAAACACAGAGCCCATAAAACTGTTAAGCGACACCGACTGCACAAGGCATACCGGCAGCAGACAATAGAGCAACGCCCTAAGGCATACCTTTGCATTCTCTTTCAGAAAATCAAAGGTAGCAGAGAAATTACGACCGAAGTCGCGCACCTCATACAACTGTATCTTACGCCTGTTTCTCATGCCTGCCTCCTATCTTATAAGGTAAATAGACGTAATAGAACAGTACCATGGCGGTACACATTATTATAAATGACAGGCGTACCATGTCGGGCCACTCGGTATGGCGGGTGATAAAGCTCTCAATAAATCCCGCCACGACAAATACCGGCACGGTGCCAATAACAATTTTCATACCCCTTTTGGCTCCCATACGGAAAGAGCGCAGGCGACTGTAGGTACCGGGAAAGAGCATACCGTTACCCAACGACAATCCAGCGGCACCAGATATGACAATAGCCGTCAACTCAAACACGCCATGCATATTGATTGCTAAGAAAGCATCCCAGAAATGGTTCTGCTGGTACATAAACGACTCAAACACTCCGACCATGATGCCATTGTACATCAGTGAGACCATCGACATCACACTGGTAAAGATACCTAAGACGAATACCATAAACGACACACCTATATTGTTAAGGGTGATGTCAATGAACATCGATCCTTCAGAGTCATTGCCGTACACACCCATAGGGTTGCCGTTTTGTATGTTATGTAAAGTCATGTCCACGTAGCCGTCTCCAAGGATGAGCCTCGCAAACTCAGCATCATTAAATGTGGAAAGAGCGCCAATGCCTATTGTAACTATAAATACCGTTAGTGACACAAGGAGCAGTCGCCTTGCCTCCCACATCGTCTGCGGCACCTCGCGGGTCCAATAGGTTATTATGCGGGAGTATTTCTCTTTTTTGTTACGATAAATCTCATTGTGTAACTCTAACGCAAGGTCGTTAAGGTATTCCGTGATACGCGACTCCGGATAATGGGTCTGTGCGAATGCCAGATCGGCAGTGAGGTCGGTATATACATCAGCCAAGGTGTCTGGCGACTGTGTGGAGGCTGCGCTGACAGCCTGTTCCACATTTCGCCATTTCTCTATGTTTCTGCGTATAAACTGTACCTCTTTCATGGTTGAAAATTATAAAAAAAACATCAAAAAGCAAAATATATCGCCTTCGAGTTGCAAAAGTATAAAAAATAACTTAACTTTGCAAGAAATTAGAAATTTTTCTCAAATGGCAGAGTCTAATATCATAACCGGACAGTATGTACGCATCAATCAGACAGCTGCAAGCGTGGGAGAAAGGATGCTTGCCAGGATAATTGATACCATCATTAATATAATATATGTGGTGGGGGCGTTTATTGTCTTGACTAATATCTTCACAAGAAACCTCGAACTATCTGACACGGGGAAGGCGATGTTTGTGATTTTTGTCTATCTGCCATTCATTCTCTACGATTTCCTCTTTGAGACTCTTAACAACGGAAGGTCACCAGGTAAGATGATAATGAACATCAAGGTGGTTAAGCAGGACGGATCGACACCGGGCTTGGGCGATTATCTGCTACGATGCATACTGTACATCATCGAGGGTCCCATGCTGATGTATTTCGGGCTGCTCTTCATCGCGGTGACAGAAAACAGCCAGCGTATTGGAGACATTGCGGCTGGCACGATGGTAATAAAGACAAAGTCATACCTCAAGAGCAAAATATCTCTTGACGAGTTCTCATACGTTACTGACAACTACAAGCCTGTCTTTCCGCAAGCCGCCGACCTGTCATTCAACCAGGCTAATGTCATCATGCGCACGTTATACAATTTCACCAATGAGCGCAATACACGCATCAGCACACTTAGCATGAAGGTACATAACATGCTCAAGATACCATACATTCCCCAATACGCTAACGATGAGAAATTCCTATACACCATAGCACGCGACTATCAGCACTACTCTATGGAAACCGCAGTCTGACTTTATCAACGGGAACGAATTTCAACGGGAACTGTTTTTTTGACATTTGCTATTGAGAGCCAAAACAATATACTTTGATAACGGTGTGACTTGTATTAGTTTTTTTGACATTTGCTATTGAGAGCCAAAACAATTTAACGTAAAACACAAAACATAAAACATAAAACTCTAAATATACTATATTATGGAGAACAACATTTTTGAGTCCAGCGTGAAATATTTCCTGTTGCCGGTGGTCAACTATGCCATGACTATCAAGGGCGAGACACCTCTGAGATATGTGGACATCACCAACGACACCGCCGTTGACTGGTATGAGATAACGCTCAACATCAGTGGCGATATGCTCACACCTTACAAAAGGGTTATTGACACCATTCCGGCAGGACAGACGGTTAACATCAGCGATATAAATATCACTCCAGATACCACTGCGTTACGTGAACTGACTGAGAATGTGGAGACAACGCTTACAATCTCCCTTTCAATGGGTTCTCAGCAGGTTTACGAAAAACAGGAGAAACTGAAGATACAGACCATGGACGAGTGGCCGGGGGAAAGTGTGCCGCCAGCCCTGTTAGCATGTTATATCACGCCTAACGCCCAAGCCATCAACAGTATATTGGTACGGGCTGCGGCTCACCTGCAAAACTATGTGGGTGACGGCGCTTTCGATGCCTATATGAGCAATAACCCCAACCGCATAAGGGCTCAGGTGGCAGCTATATATAATAGTCTGCAGGAACACCAGATAGAATACTGTGTCGCTCCACCAAGCTTTGAGAAAACAGGCCAGAAGGTTAGACTGGCTGACAAGGTCGTGGGAGGTAAACTCGCCAACTGCCTTGACATATCCCTGCTCTTTGCTGCATGCCTTGAGGCTGTAGGACTGCATCCCATAGTGATTGTCTATCCCGACCATGCCATGGTGGGATGCTGGCTCATGGATAAGTACTATCCTCAGCTTATTTGCGATGACCCGTCGCTGTTACCCAAACTGATAAGCGACGGCATCAACGAGATGGTAATAGTAGAGGGCACTGCAGTGACCTCCGCCAAAGGCATACCATTTGAGGATGCCGTAAAGATGGCTATCAAGACACACGCCGAGAAAGAGATGCAGTACTTTGTGGATGTCTATCGCTGCCGTATGGATGGGTACACCCCGCTGCCCACCAAGATAGACGGACAATGGCAGGTGAGCGGCAACGCACATCAGGTGGGGGGAGGTGAGTTGAAAGACCTCACGATAATAGACGTCAAGACCGATGAGAACCGTAATATCACCCGTCAACAGATCTGGGAGCGCAAACTGCTTGACTTCTCACTGCGCAACAACCTTATCAATGTACGTCTTGGCAGGAAAACCATTCCTTTTGTCACTTTCAACATTGAGGGTATAGAAGATATATTGCAAGACGGTAAAGACATTGAGATAACAGCATTGCAGAGTGATACCAAGATAAAGCCCAATGAGTTCGGCATTTATGAAAGCGCCACATCAGCCATACAATATGAGAAGGCTGTTGTGGAAGAGCTTAAGAGTCACCGCATGACAAGCTACCTTGACAGCGACACCCTGAAGAGCGTTACAAAGACCCTGTTCCGAGACTCACGTACGGCAATAGAGGAAAACGGTGCCAACACCCTGTTCCTTGTGTTGGGAATGATGAAATGGTATGAGTCTGACAGAAGTGAGAGACCACGTTACGCTCCACTGCTCCTACTGCCAGTGAGCATCGTTCGCAAGAGCGGCAACAACTACGTCATCCGCATGCGTGACGAAGATATCACGTTCAACACCACTCTCACAGAGATGCTCCGCCAGAATTTTGAGATCAATCTCACCGGACTAAACCCATTACCATTAGATGAGCACGGAGTGGATGTAAGAAAGATTCTTGCCACCGTCAGGGCCCACCTCTTCAACCACCCACGTTGGGACGTGCTGGAAGAGGCGGTACTCGGACTGTTCTCGTTCAACAAATTCGTGATGTGGAACGACATACACAACAACGCAGACAAACTGAAGGAAAACCCCATCATCGACAGTCTGATAGAACGCCGCAGGGCAGAGAATATCGATACAAGGTCAGCTGACGCACGTGTTGCTGACAGGCAGGTGGAACCCAAGATATATGCCATTCCTGTAGATGTTGACAGCAGCCAGATGGAGGCTGTCATTGAGTCGGGCGAAGGAAAGAGCTTTATACTCTATGGTCCTCCGGGAACGGGTAAGAGTCAGACCATCACCAATATGATAAGCAATGCCCTCTATCATAACAAACGAATATTGTTTGTGGCACAGAAGATGGCAGCACTGGAGGTGGTGCAGAAACGCCTTACCAAAATCGGATTAGGTGCCTTCTGTTTAGAGATGCACTCCAATAAGATGACCAAGAGCCACCTGCTTGGTCAACTCAGAGACGCCCTTGAGATAACGCGTATCAAAGAGCCGGCGGAATATGCCTCTGAGTCAGCAAAACTGTACCAGCAACGCCAAAGTCTGATAGGATATATAGAGTCGTTGCACCGCATGACGCAGTTCGGTTTATCATTACACGAATGTATTAACGGTTGGCAGGCTATCGAGGGCGAGATGATCAAGCCCGACATGAATTTCCTTACAAGTAACAATAAGGATAGCATGTTACAGCATGCCGAGACACTACGCCAGCTTGACACGGTATTCCAGATAACGGGGTCTCCGTCAAGTCATCCGTTACGAGGTCTGAACATCACCGACGGCTCGATGGGTATGCAGGGACAGATACAGAATGAGCTACAGGCATTGGCTCCACTTATCGGCAGTGCTCTTGGTGTGATACAAAAAATCAACAGCCGCGCCGGCAGAGCAGTGGCAACATCCATGAGCGGGCTGAAGTGGGTTAGCGGACTTCTCGCCTATCGTCAGGCCGTTATTTCCAAATATGGCGATGCCGCACTGAATGTTGACCCGGCAGCCCTCAGCGCAGAATGGAATGAAGTAAACAGCAAGTGGTTCATACCAAAATTCTTTGCTAAAAAGTCATTCCTCAACAAAGTTAAGGTGTATGGAGGCGTTGGCGAACAGACACTGCCTACCATGCTCACCGATATAAGCAATTACCGTAATACCGCGGCAGCCATAGGTCTGACAGACACGTCATCGCTCACGCCACAGGAGATATCCGACACCATGCGCCTTAACGACAGCCTGACGGCCATGGCAAATCACTGTGTGATAGAAACAGACAACCTGGCTGATGTGGCGAGCCTCATTCCTCAATGGTGCGCCAACATCAGCATGGCACGTGACTGGAGCCAATGGTGCACACGCATGAACAGTCTGCGACAGGCAAACATGCAATCAGCCATCAATTTCGTGATGCAAGGACATAGCGGAGATGAGGCTGCAAAAGCCATGACCAAGGGTGTGTATCACGACCTTTCTTATCTTATCATAGATAATGACCCGTATCTGAAGTCATTCCAGGGTATGCTTTATGAAGATCTCATAAGAAAATACCGCGACACAGCGAAACAATTCCAAGACCTCACAAAGAAAGAACTATACTGCCACCTGGCAAGTAAAGTGCCATCAATAACCATCAATCCCGCCTTCAACAGCGAGATGGGTATCCTGAAGAGGTATATAGCCTCCAACGGACGTGGTGCAAGCATCCGCCAGATTATGGACAACATACCCACACTGCTTCCAAAACTGTGTCCGTGTATGCTGATGAGCCCACTGTCAGTGGCTCAGTATATAGATCTCAGTCAGGAAAAGTTTGACATAGTGATATTCGACGAGGCAAGTCAGATGCCGACAAGCGAGGCTGTGGGAGCCATAGCAAGGGGTAAGGCGCTTATAGTGACCGGTGATCCAAAGCAGATGCCTCCGACAAGTTTCTTTCAGATGAGTAGCACCGATGAAAGCGAGGCTGACATCGATGACATGGAGAGTATTCTTGATGACTGCATAACATTGTCTCTACCAGCGAGATACCTAACATGGCACTATCGCAGCCGCCATGAAAGCCTCATCACATTCAGCAACAGCCAGTACTATGATGGCAAACTCTTTACATTCCCTTCTGCCGATGACAGAAACAAAAAAGTCAGGTTTGTGGAAGTTGATGGTGTTTACGACTATGGTAAAAGCCGTTCCAACAGGGCTGAGGCAGAGGCTATTGTAGAAGAGGTAATAAATATCTTTAACGATCCTGCAAGGAACAGGCATTCTGTGGGTATCGTATCATTCAGCAAGGTTCAGCAAGACCTCATTGAGGATATACTTACCGAGCGTCTGACCGGAAACACAGAACTGGAACGTCTCGCTTACGACGGTGAAGAACCTATATTCATCAAAAATCTTGAGAACGTGCAGGGTGATGAGCGTGATATTATCCTATTCAGCATTGGTTATGGTCCAGACAAAAACGGCCATGTGTCAATGAACTTCGGTCCCCTGAATAATACCGGCGGCGAG
>JAGDAU010000169.1 GCA_017959365.1 Prevotella sp. | reverse complement strand
TGCGTACCCACACCAGCATGGCTGCTGACGGTGAGACGATGATCTTCGGCGTTGCACCAGAGCAGAGAGTATATGCCGGACAGCCATACCTGCTGTATTTCACTGGTAATGATGTCATCGACCCCACTTTCGATAATGTTATGGTTACGGAGATTTCCAACAACAATAATAACCCGGACTTCACATTCAACGGATATACTGTGACCTACGATAACAAGCACTTCTTTGCAGCATCTCTCTTTACCGCTCCTCTTTCTGACGCATATCCCAAGACCTATTCCACCAACGACTATGCCGACTACAGTTTCACCAATGACGTATTTGCCAAGGGCGACACTCCTGCAAGCATTACCGGTAACATCAGCGGAGCAAGGGCATTCCTGCGTATTCCCAATAACGAGGTGGTCAAGATTGCACTTGAGGAGACTCTTGAGTATGACGTTACCAAGGCAGACGCCATAGAGGCATACTCAGAATACGATGATAAGACACTGAATATCATCCTCCGTAACCGCAAGACGATACGTAAGGATGAATGGAACCCCTTGTGTCTGCCATTTGACGCTAATCTCACTGTCCTGCGCAACACCTTCGGAGGAAATAAGACTGCAGCGCAGACATTCACCGGAGTTACTGAGAATGAGACAAGCATAACATTCCATTTCGAAGACATTGATACGGAGACAACCATTCCCGCGGGAACACCTTTCCTTGTTTCTCCTCAAAAGAACACCACAGACCCGGAGTTCAAAGGAGTGAAATTTGTCAGTACTAATGCCGGAACAGTCTCTCGCGAGGGTAAGACAGGCAATTTCAAACTCATTGGCACTCTGCAACGCACCGCAGTGCCTGTTGGAATACTATATTTCGGAGAGGCTAATGCTCTTAAGAAACTGAACACGTCCAACAACCTCAACGCCTGCCGCGCCTATTTCACTATGCCGGAGGCTGCAGCGGCTAAGACAGCGACACTCATGAATGAAGAGACTGACAACAGTTATATCGACACCGATATCAAAGAGGTCAGCAGCCAATGTAGCGGAACGGATGACATCTACTACACTATAAGTGGCATAAGGCTCAACGGCAAGCCTCAGCATAAGGGAGTGTATATTATTAACGGTAAAAAGATTGTAAGATAAAAATGAAAAAAGAATATATCAAACCAGACATAATAGTTTTTGCCCATGATAATCTCATGGACATAGAATGGAATGGAGCGTCAGGCAACGGAGAAGACTTAGACAACGCACGTGGCAACCGTTTCTTTAACGATGAGTCAGACAACAACAGTAATGACAATGGGGAGATACCACAAAACATATGGGAGGAGTGGAATTAATCCGCAGAAAATGCTGTAACGGTCTGTAAATGTGTACCGTGTCTCACTTAACGCCGTATCTCTTGCCAAGTATTGACGGCACACTGGTTAAGGCTGTCACAATAAGCGGCAACAGGGAGGTGAGCGAGACAAGAAGGAAATAGTCGTAATAACCCACGCTCTCCTGCAACGTACCACAGTACAGGCCGGCAACGAGAAACATAAAAGGAAGAATAGAGGTGGAGACTGCCATACCAAGGCGGTCTCCATTTGTATTTACCACCATCAAGGCGTAAACCACCAATCCGAAGCCACAACACATCTGTTGCATGGCAACAAGGGAAGACAGCAGCGTGATGTCTGTTGGCTGGGTACGGCTGATAAGAGCATAGATCAGCTGGGGTAAGCCGACTGCCAAAGCCATAAACCATTTCCAGCGGCCTACACCATGACGGTGAACAAGCATACCACCAATGATACCGCCAAAGGCCTGTGACAGAATACCCACAACACCGAAGACGAAGGCTGTCTCCTGAGGCGAGAGGCCCAGCCCACCCGTATGACCGGCGTCAGAAAAAAATATTAATGCTACCCGCTCTGTTAATATAACAGGAAGCGGATATAGCATAAGAAAGATAACACGCGACCATGACCCAAAGGGGCTGCACAAGGTGTGGCACAACTGCCGGAAACTCAAGCGCTGTGTCGCTGTATTGCGTTTCCCTTCATCCAGTCTGACCGTTTTCATCGGCACAAGCATGAAGTTAATCATAAAAAGAAGCAGAGATATTAAAGCAAGACTATAATACATGCTTGCCCATGAACTGACAACCTTACGGGTAACAACTTCTATATTGCCAGCCACCATGACAAAGATACCTAATACCACAGCCACCACAACACGATAGAAAGAGCACATCACACCACTATATGCCTCACGCAACCTGCCCGACGTCAATTGGGGATACGCATCATCAACAATAGTGTCAAGTATGGAGCCGCTAAATGAGATAAGCCAAAGACACAACATTATTGAAGTAAGCCAGTTGCTGGCTGTCAGCGATGATGACAAGAGAAACAGCCCCATCACCATCAAGCCATTGGCTATAAGAAACCATATACGATGACTGGGCAGACGGTCAAGGATGACTACCCACACCGGTTTCAGCAGCCACGGCAGCCACAACAACGACACATACCAGAAGATATCAGCATTAGTCATGTCACAGCGCAATAAGAACAATGGCATGCTCGCAAGCAGTATCACCCAGGGTATAAAACGCGTTAGCATTACCCCGGGTATCCAGAGCCACGGATGGTTGCGTAACCACTCTGCTCCCCTGCCCCTCTTCTGGTTCAAGCCATTATCACTCATATTACACTTATCTGTCTTAAAATATATTCCCATTAAAACAGTTCCCGTTGAAAACAGTTCCCGTTGAAAATATCACTTCTTCTTTCCGAACTCTGGGTCTATTTTAATAAACGCCGTAACAACGAATGTTATTATACAAAGGAACATCACTATAATGAAAAACTCTCTGTAGCCGACCATATCCTTTATCCATCCGGACACCATGCCCGGAAGCATCAGTCCAAGGTATGACAGTCCGGTACATATAGCATAATGGGAAGTCTTAAACTCACCCTGGCTGAAGTAAAGCATATAGAGCGTCAGGGCAGTGAAGCCGAGGCCGTAGCCGAACTGCTCGATAAAGAGCAGGAAACTGATAAGCCACAGATTGGAAGGAACGGCATAACTCATATACACATATACTATATCCGGGAGCGTGATGGCGCATACGAAAGGCCACAGCCAACGCTTCAGACCGTCGCGGCTGGCAAGCATACCGCCAACGATACCACCCAACAACAGTCCGACAAGACCCACGGTACCGTATGCCAGTCCGAACGCCTCCTTGGTAAGACCAAGGCCACCCTCGGCAATAGGACGCAACAGGAAGGTACTTGCCATCTTGGTGAGCATAGCCTCCGGGAAACGGTAGAGCAACAGGAAGAGCAGTACAAAGAATATCTGGCGTGCCGGTTTCTTGGTGAAGAAGGTTACAAGCATCTCCTTAAGACCATGCAACACCTCTGTCGCTGTCATATTCTCATTACTGCGGTCCACAGGGCGGGGCATAATAAACCTGTGGTACAGCCATATAGCGATAAAGATACCGGCAAGACCGAAGAACACGAGGCTCCACGTATATGCCTTGTCGTGATCAGGAAGGGCTTTCTGCAGCAGCCCTGCCACCGGCACGAGGACTCCCTGTCCGAAGATGACGGCTATACGATAGCAGGTGTTACGGATGCCCACAAACCATGACTGGTCGTGACTGTCAAGCTCTATCATATAGAAGCCGTCGGCGGCAATGTCGTGGGTGGCACTTGAGAATGCCATCAGGAAGAAGAAGAACATCGACCCCTGGAACCACCATGCCGTAGGCAGCGTAAACGCCACGCCGGCAAAAGCCGACCCAAGCAGCAGCTGCATGGCAAGGACCCACCACCGCTTCGTCTTCAGCAGGTCCACAAACGGGCTCCAGAATGGTTTTATCACCCATGGCAGACCGAGCCAACCCGTATAGAGCGCTATCTCTGTGTCGCTCATTCCAAGCTCCATATACATCACCACCGCCACAGTCATCACAATGACATTAGGCAGACCCTCAGCGAAATACAACGTCGGTATCCAACTCCAGGGACTTCTCTTCTTGTCTGTTTGTTTTGTCATTTACACAGTATTTTAATTATTTTTTTTCTTTTGGTTTTTTCGGGTCACGCTCAAATTTCAGGGCAAGAATATAATCATTCGTATTAAGGAGCATAGTGCGACGTTTTTTGTCAAGACACATTACTCCAACTCTCGTACCGTCTTTTCTTTTAAGATCATAGACAGCACCGCCACATGGGATCACATCAAATTCTTTTGTCTTTTCCCTTCCATTATCGATAATAGTAACATCCACAGGAGTCTTTCCTGTGGAGAGCCTGTTGAGCTCTTCTTTAAAACGCAGACTTATACTATCGTGTTTATATACACCGTCAATTTGTGGTACTAATTGCTCAGCACCGACAGGAAGTCTGTATTCTGCGGCAAACTCGCTGACTAACTTACCCTCATACTTAACATTCTCCGGATGATTAGCGTCATACAAACGTAACCATACGACAATACCCACTATGCCTAATATCACGGCTACAACAGTAGCACAACCGCATCCCCACCCAAGGCAAGTCTTAAAGGTACTCCGCTTGCGTGGTGGTGCATAATAACCCTGTGGCTGACCTGGTGGTGGAAAACCTTGAGGAAAACCTTGAGGCTGGTCTGGTGGTGGAAAACCCTGTGGATAGCCTTGCGGCTGACCTGCAGGCATATAATTGCCCTGCTGACCGAAATTATTATTATTCATTATTCTACTATCTTAAGCCATTAATTATCACCATCGTACATTTTTTATTACATCATAGTATATCATAGGAGTTGGTTTCTGACAAACATCTATTTCACAGTACTTTCCCACCGATTTTTTCTTTTTCTTGGTCTTTTTACCATCGCTGTCAACGACTGTTTCCTCTATCTGTCTGCTTCCACTGAGCATAAGCGTCCAATAAATATCTTGGAAATTCGGGTTATACGTGGCTGTCACACTTATCTTGCAGTAATAGACTGGATGTTTGGTGTTTAGCGGCGCTGGATACTCACTACCACCATCCTTGTCGATTATCATAGAGGCATTTACCAATTTTCTGCGAACTTTAGCGCCATTACCCCAACTTTCTATGTTTTTCTGTTGAAATTTTATTTCTGACGGATTATAGTTTGTTGTGACATGAACCCATTTGGTATCTCCCCTATGATCCATAGTCACACTTACATAATCATTACCATTTTCCAAGCCACTCTTTGGCCTTTTGGTATCAGATACAAAGAAATAGTCTTCATCGGGATCCTCAGGAGGTGGTTCATAGTCCCAATCATCGTCTCGGTCACATCCTCCACATGACACAAGAGATAGCGAGGTGAACACAACAACGCATAGCCAATTGAGAAGTTGCTTTAATATAGTTTTCATAACTCAAAATCCTAAAACACAATACTTAAATCTTCTTTATCTCCGCACCTTGATAATAGTGAAGCAAAATCTCATCGTAGGTTTTACCCTCTTCACCCATCACGGCGGCGCCAATCTGACAGAGGCCTACACCATGACCCCAGCCGTTGCCGTGGAGGACAAACTTTTGCGGAAGGCCATCCTCGTCGGCGTCAAGGTACTCTATTGTGAAATTGCTGCTCTTTAGATGTGTATCCGACAACACACGGCGGATTTCCAGTTCCTTACCGATGATGAAACTGTTAACCTTACCGTGTATTCCCTCTATCTTCAGGCGGCTGATACGACCGCTCTTACCACGCTCTAATGGTGTCAGTCCGATCACCCTGCCGAAGTCCATCTTAAGGTTTTTGTTTACAAGTTCTGTCAGTTGCTCAGCGGTATATTCCACTGTCCAGTCATGGAAGTCAGGGGTTTCCTGGTCATAGTCATTGAGTACCTGCTGAAGGATTTTCTTGTCATGAGTATCACACCAAGGACACTCCACACTCTTCAGATAAGGCTTCGGCGTGTCTTCCCAACAATACTGGTATTCCTCCGTCACGCCACCGCAACACTTGCTGAAACGGGCATCGCAGATCTCTCCGTCATAAACGAGCACCTGACCCATGGTAGCCTTGACAGCCTCCTCCACATTCTTGTTATATGACCTCGTAATACCCTGATAACGCTGACAATGGTCATCAGCACACACATCAAAGATGGTGTGATCCTCACGGTCATACCAGCGTATCATCTCCTCATCAGTCTTTACAAACGAGAAGAAGTTGTTACCACCGTCTGACACCTGACGCCTCCGCATAATCTGCGCCAAGATCCAACTGCGCGAGATAACAGCATGAGCCTTAAGCAGTTCGAGCGACGACGTACCACTCATCTCACTTGAGATAACACTCATAAGATATTTCTCCACGTCTATCTCATTGATGGCATAGATCTTATCCTCCTCAACCACAAGATGTAGTATTCCGAGGAATGTCTGGTCCTCTTTCTGCTGCCAATGGAAGTCAACGCCTATGGTTACATTGCGGAGTGTAAACGATGACTTATTGTTTGCCGGAACGAAATCGAGTTTACGGTAGTTATTACCATTCCACTGGATGCCACCCTCCGAGAACATCACTTTTTGGTTTCCTGTGATGACATTACCCTTGGCAAGGAACTCACCGTTCAAGACAAACTCTATCTCCTGACCGCTGAGTATTCCGACACTCACATTTGGGTCGTTTATATTTTTTATCATAAGAGCATGACGGTCTGACTGTTGTCTGCTGCGTATCTTCTCCTCCACGGCATCCATTGCCTCATCTGTCAGTGTCACCTCTTGGTAGATATCATTCAGCATCCCTTCGTTTAATCGGTCATAGTCTTCCTTACGTGGAAGTATCACTAATCCAGACATATCAAGTGCGCCCGGACTTATCATCACCTGATTGTCACCTTCAGCATAGTAACAGTCCGGACGATGCTTCCTACGTGGCATTACTACTGTTGTCACCTCTTCGTCAGATGTTTTCCATGCAATAATATTCATCATTGGTTCGGTATCATCATCCTGCATGGGAAGAGAATCATAAACCATACGGAAGAGCTGCTGCTCTTTGTCACTGTCTGTCGCTTTTATAACAAAAGCATTGACGGGGAAATCATGAAGGCGGTATAAAGCATCAGATTCCGATAACTGATGTACGGGTGTCATACCTCTGTTTAGGCGCATCCATGATGTCTGAAGAGGTACCATGTTACTCGTACCAGCCTGAAAATGAGCATGGTCGGGAGCTGATGCCCCGCATTTAGGACCATTGTAGAACACCGTATGGTCTGGAAACTCCGTCAGCAGCTTACGCATCATTGGGAAATAAGGTAGTATGCTCTGCGGCTTATGTTGCCTGAGCGGTATGGTGTAATGCACCGGCAGTATGGGGAATGGATTGACGAGTATTTCAAAACCACCCTCCACAATCTTGTTTATCTGTTCCTTGGGACGGTTTTTTGCACAAAGGAAACATGGCCTGTCAGCAAGGCTCTTGCTGTCTGTCTTTGCTCCGGTGCTGACCATCCGGGCTGGGTTGTGTTGCAACGTGACAGTAGTATTGTCAATAAGCAACTGGCGGGTGATTACTCCTCTCAGGTCTCTGTATCTCATGCGCGCCGACTCCCATTTTGTCAGTTGGAGGCTGAAGAAACGCATCATCGAACTGTCCACCTGTATATCCTCCTTGCCGCTCTGCAACTGCTGCCGCGCTAAAATCTCCATAGTGCGCAGACGGTCTTTGTAAAGGTTGTTGGCATTCACCTTCTCTATACTCAATGCCGCGTCACTGTTACCACCCCACCGACGACAAAGATACAGTTCTGTATATATCCTGCCTATGCGGTAACGACGACTGAAAGCCAGTCCAAGGGCATAGTCCTCACCATAACTGGTATTTGGAAACTGTATCTGTCTTACCAATGGAGTAAAGAAGGCTCTTGGAGCACCCAAGCCATTGATGCGCAGAGCATTATTACAACCATTCTCATCAGTCCACTCCCTATGGTCTATAAGTCCCGGCGGAAGGGTATTGAGGTCAAAGTCGCACATACGATAGGAACCTATCACCATAGCAGCCTTCTGCTTATGGAATGCGTCAACAATTGTCTGTAGCGTATTAGGTGAGGAATAGAGGTAGTCACTGTCAAGC
>JAGDAU010000168.1 GCA_017959365.1 Prevotella sp. | reverse complement strand
TAGAGCAAGAGGCATATAACGAGGGTCTGAAGTATGCACAGGAGCGCGCACAGTTCGGTCAGAAAATCATCAACGTCCCGGCTGTTTACGACATGCTCAGCCGCATGAAGGCAAAACTTGACGCCGGACGGTCACTGCTCTATCAGACAGCACGCTATGTGGATATCTACAAAGCTATAGAAGATATCGCACGCGACCGTGCTCTCTCACCCGAGGAGCGTCAGGAGATGAAGAAATACCAGCGTCTGGCTGACGCCTTCACTCCACTGGCAAAGGGTATGAACTCTGAGTACGCAAACCAGAACGCCTACGATGCCATCAGCATACACGGCGGATCAGGATTTATCATGGAGTACAAGAGTCAGAGACTCTTCCGCGATGCACGTATCTTCTCTATCTACGAGGGTACCACACAGCTACAGGTGGTAGCGGCAATACGCTATATCACCAACGGCACAATGCTCGCCAATATCAAGGATATGGTGGCAGCACTCAACTGCGGCGACAACACCGCTATGGCAGCACTCAAGAGTCGTGTGGAGAAACTCATCCCCATATACGAGGATGCGCTGGCATACACCAAGGAGCTGGGCTCTCAGGATGCTCATGACTTCCTCGCACGCCGTCTCTATGACATGACAGCGGAAATAGTGATGAGCCTCCTTATCATTGATGACGCCACTCGTGCCCCAGAGCTCTTCACTAAGAGCGCAGAGGTATATGTACGCATGACAGAAGAGGATGTGACAGGAAAAGCAGCATACATCAAAGCCTTCAAGGCTGAGGACCTCAACAATTTCAAGGCTGCCGCCGAAGAAACAGAGGAATAATCACAACACTAATCGCATATCATCAGTAGCGCATGTATCCAAACATGCGCTACTGTTTTTTTGTGATACGCCACACCTTATTAATATATTATATACAGTTTAATTCATTTTTTTTTAATTATTATTTGCAAGATTGTTTTTTTTTATTAACTTTGCACCATCGCTTGTTAGCCTCATGAGGCGAAGGGCGGTCTTACATATAAGAGAGACGTTTTCTGTACGTCTGGCCTGTAGGAACATAAATTTCGCAAAAATCTAAACCATTACAGGGCAGAGCAACGAAGCGTCTGCGTGGTACGTCTGTGCACTGGACCCATGCCGTTATTGGCATAGGTTTATAATCATATACGTACTGGCGTGGGCTAACTGGCGTTGCTTATCCTGATGGTTTAGGCAATGCGAAAGCCCATGTTCCAAGGATAGGCGAAAGAAGAGCACCTACGCCTTTTTTGTATCTAAGCATTCGCATTTTCTTACAAACATCTTTGCCACAGGTGCGGCAAAGGTAAATGCTTAATAGCGCAGCATGGACTTAACACAATTCTATACCCGACGCAATGGCAACAACAGCGTGGCAGCTATGTCTGACAACAAGGTAAATCTTGACAAAGATGACACCAGCGTGGTTATATCCGAGACTGCGGAACAATCATTCCAAGTCAGGACACTGGCTGGATTTCTGTATTCTGTATCACATACCACGACTGGTGAGTTCTGGCCCGTATATGAAGGCGACAACAGTGTGGGCAATAATGAGAATAACGACATCTTCCTGAATGAGACATCGGTATCAGAGCAGCATGCTAATATAGTGGCATGTATAGAAGATGACAAACTGTGCATATACATACAAGACAAGCTCTCCGACTCAGGAACATTCTGCAACGGACAACGAGTTAAAACAGAGAAGACAAGATGTCATAATGGGGATATTATAACTTTCGGAAACAGCTATCAGGCTCTGTTGCTCTTTGCTGACGCACGCAAATACGCACTGGCACCATCGCCATTATTCAACGAGGGTTATCCTCAGAAAGAAGAAGAAAAAATCATCGACATCCAGAACGAAGACACTGTGTTCTTGAATAAAGATGACATAACTGCGGACGAACAGACCAAATTCTTATAACAAATATAAAAACACACATCAATATGGCCATTTTGCGATTACAAGGACAAAAAGAGATAGATGCTGGCATTTACTATGAGTTTAACACCAACGACGAGCCGTTAGGCGAAGGCGGGACAGGTAAAGTATATGCCGGCAGATGTGTCAATGAAAAAACAGGCATTTCTGAAGAGGTGGCTATAAAATTCCTATATAGTGACCTACCGGAAAATATGATTGAGAGGGCGAGACGAGAGGCCGCCATACATATACATAACGAGAACCTTGTTGAGATGAAAGGGTTCTTTGAGATTGTTGACGATATGGGCAACGGCAGGATGATGAAGCGCTACCATGTTGTAAGCGAGCTTATACATGGAGTCATGCTCAACGACCTTATGCACGGTAAGACCACCGACCATGATGGGAAACAGATGCCTTTCGCTCAAGAACTGTACAAAGATTATGTCAACGATCCTTATCATTTCTCACTCTTTATCATCAAAAGCGTATTGTCTGGACTGATGGCGCTCCATGATGCTGGGTATATTCACCGTGACATAGATCCCACAAACATCATGATAACAACCGACAGAAAAGTCAAACTGATTGATTTCGGCATTGCAAAACAATTAATACAACTATCTACATTCGATAAGTCTCTAACATCAACCGGACAGTTTATGGGAAAAGTGTCATACGCACCACCAGAGTTGGCACTTGGAGACATAAAAAACCAAAACCGCACGACAGACATCTATTCCGTTGGTATATTGCTCTATCAATGTATAGTGGGTCATCTTCCCTTTGAGGGAGCTAACAACGAGGTGCTTGCCATGCAGTTGAGAAGCAAAGTGCCGACAGGACCTATCAAACAGACAGCATTAAAAAAGGTCATTGAGACTGCCACTGCAAAAAAACAGTCACAACGATACCAAAGTGCTGCGGAGTTTCGAGTCGCATTGGAAAAAATACAAAACCTTCCCTACCCCGAGAAAGGTGTAGGTATCAAGAAATTAGGGATTATAGCCGGTGTCGTGATTATTGTGGCGGCCATTGTTGCCGGTGGTATTTTCGCTTTTAAGAATATCAGTGGAAGTAAACCGACAACCATAGAAGGGGGAGAAGAGCAGACTACAACGACTCAGTCCCCAAACAGTTATGGGGCTATCGTGGAAAGGCTCAAACAACCATCCACTGCCAAGACGGCCATGAAGAGCCTCGACTCTTTGGTCAACATGAACAACACAGAAGCCATGTATCTCAAGAGCCGCCTTCTTTTTGTAAGCAAAAGCGCAAGTGACTACAGACCCGATTCCATCAAGGAGATGCAAGAAGCAACAGCCATAACAACAGACAACAAACAAGCCAACGAACTGCTACTAAAAGTCATTGGACTCAATCCTAAGGACTACCGGGCTCTGTATGACTTAGGTTGTGACTTTTTAGGAGGAGTGAGTCGCAATGAGGCAATAGAACGTGACATCGACAAAGCAGACCATTACTTCACTGAGGCTCTGAAATATGCCAAAGAGAGCAAAGACGCCGACTTCATCACGTTAATAGAGGCACAAATGGCTAAATATAAGTGAAGTTATGTAGTTATAAGATTATGAGGTTATGAGGTTATAAGGTTATAAGTAAAAAACATGTCAACACAATCAATAATAACGAAGCCGGGGGATCCATGCATTTACCTGTTGGTTAATGACGAGTGGTATAAATATAATCCCAAAGACAAGCCGCTTGGAGCTGGCTCGATGGGCACCGTATATCTTGGCACTCGTTGTAAGACGGGTGAAAAGATTGCCGTCAAAAGGGTTAAAGACCAATACTCCAACATGAAGCAGGTGAGAGAGAGAGCAAAATTAGAGGCTTCGCTCGCTTTCCACCACCCAAACTTAGTTGAGATGATTGGATACTGTGAATATGCTCCCAGCAATGGGCCTATATTCATTCTCAGCAAGTTTGTACCTGGCACAACAATAAGAAAATACATTGAACAGAATATCGGAGAGGGCGAAAACCGACTTAAGCGAATAGCACAACTAATATATCCTGTACTCGACGCATTATCATACATACATTCTAAGAAATTTGTACACAGAGATGTTAAGCCGGCAAATATCATGGTGGCAAATGAAGATAACGTACGTCTGATGGATTTGGGAATAGCACGACTCAATGGTGGCAATAAGTTCTCGGCAGTAGGGTTTATCGGAACACCACAATACTCTTCGCCAGAACAAATCCTAAGGGGCGTGGATGATGATATGCAAATGGGAGCTACAACAGACATTTATAGCATGGGAGTATCTATCTTTGAGCTGTTTGCTGGATACAATCCTTACAAATCCAGAACAGAGGCAGAGACACTGGCACGGCAAATAAAAATGCGGCTACCCGCTGACAAAGCAATACCATGGAATGTTATGAAAGTATTGCGTAAGGCAACAGAAAAAGACCCTACTAATCGCTATCAGAGCATTGATGAATTGAAGGTAGCTCTCAGAAATGCCATTATAGAAGGACCTGGGCTGATCGATAAAATACGCAACATTATTCCCATAATCAAATAAACCCGTCACATATTATGGAAAAATTTAATTTCAACGGATACAGAGCATACGCAGAGTCTAATATAGGTGGACGCTCTGAGAATCAGGACAGTTTCGGATGGGGCATGAGTGCATGGGGACCAGTGTTCACTGTGTGTGACGGTATGGGTGGCGGTCCCGCAGGAAAGACAGCTTCCAGCATCGCTGTAAGAGAGATACTTGATTACATGGCAAATGCCAACATAAAAAGAGCTCTTCACGAAAATGTTGTAATGGCGGTCAAACAGGCAAATGTCGCTGTCTATGACATGGCACAG
>JAGDAU010000167.1 GCA_017959365.1 Prevotella sp. | reverse complement strand
TGCCTTCTGACCATGAGAAGAAAGGGTACAATCCTGTAAAAAAATCTGTTTACTCAACGTTGAAACTTTCCGCTCTGAATTGGAAAGCAAAGACTAATTTGGAATCGGGCATAAGAAAGACCATTCAAGCAATGATTAAATAGCCTTATTTTTCACCATTCCAAGGTTTTTGATTTAAAAATGACCGCGAAAAGGTAATGATACCTTTCCGCGGTCAAACTATTTACCGTGTTATCCTTTTTAATCTAACAATCTATTAACTATATTACTACTAACTTACAAATAATTATTATTAACCTTATAGTATTATGAACCTTATTTTACAATCTTAGCACTCTTTATCGTACCGTCGGCGTAGCGGGTGCGGACGATGGTGATGCCATTGGCGGGAGCATTGAGGCGTTTGCCATCGATGCTATAGAACTCCACTGATACAGCGGTATCGTTGCCTGTAGCGGAAAGCTCGCTGATGGCTGTTGCCGTCGTTGGCACTGCAGCCTCACTGAGACCGCCCTGTTCGTTGGCAGCCTGAACGGTGTACTCACCCTCTGCATCTGCCTCAAAGTTGGTGTCTGTTGTGAAGCCAACTACATTGCCGTCCTTAGTGATGACATAGCAGATGGCGTAAGGCACAGCGTCCCATGTCAGTCTGCCGTCGCCCACCTTGACAACAGGAGCGTCGCAAGGCTCGCATAAGAGGTCTGGTTGCCAGCCGTCGCTGCCACCACACACGTTCTTGATGGTATATTGCGCTGCCTCATCGTCAGTGAGGAAATTCTTGACATTGAACACCTCGTGCTTGGTATCGTCTTTATCGGTATAATAATAGTATGTCTCACGCTGGCTTAAATCTACGGGATTGCCGTTGGCGTCAACGGTGTTGTAGTCTGCCCAAAGCACCGGCAGACCGCCCATGGTATTATACCATCCCTTGGCGGGAATATTGACGTAAGTCTTGGTATTGATGAACACGGTCTTTGGTGTGCCGTGCCATGGGCGTCCGAGCCATACGTCGGTAACATTGACACCGGGTGCGGGCTTGATGGTTGAATTCATGAACACATATCCCCACTTGGTGTCGGCGGTATGGTTGGGAGCCACGATATATCCACCGCTCGGACGATTGATCTCTATGATATTGTTGTCCAAGTACACATCTCCGCCATTGTAGATGAAGTCAACAGCACCGCGTATGAGTGAGTTCTTGATATAGTGGCGGTTGGTCTGTGTGGATGTGGTAATCCATGTGTCCTGATAGGAGAGCAGAGCCACATTGTTCATAGCCACGCGGTCTGCGATGGTGTTAAGAGCCAGTGCCTGCGGACCAGCCTGCTTACGGTTGCCGTAGCTGTTTTCCAATGTCAGGCTCTCAAAGAATGTATCCTTACCCTTGACAACGACTGTTGCTCCCGGGTCAACGCTGTAAGCGTTGTCACCACCGCTGAGACGGTCATCATAGATAACCACATTGTCTCTCTCCTGACCGATGAGGTGGATATTTGGTTTGTTGGCTGGTATGTCGATATGCTCGTTATACTCGCCTTTCTTGATAAATACAAGCCATGGCTTGGCGCGTCCCACGGGTGCGTTGTCAATAGCCTCCTGCACGGTGATGTAGTCGCCCGTTCCGTCTTGAGCCACCACAGCGTCGTAGATACGCATCTCCGGCTGTTGACGCTCCATGGTGGTAAATGATATTGTAGCGGCAGCCACTGGCTCTCCACTGCGGCTGACGAGTACGCCCTCCGGCATCTGGAATGTGTATTGTGTGGCGTATTTCAAACCGTTGTATTTGAATATAGCACTCTTGCCACTTAAAATCGGTGTAAGCTCCTCACCGTCAAGGATGGCGTTGCCCTGGCCGATTTTTACCTTGTTGTCGAAGTTGAGGATGATGCTTCCGTTGGCGCTCACGTCGGTGGCTCCGTCAGCAGGATTGCTGCTAACGAGATTAGCCTGTTGAGAGGCTCCCTCCTTAAGGTCTGCCAGTACGAATATCTCAGCAATAGATGTGCCGTCGTAGTCGCTCTCCACGCCAACTTTAGGACTGGTGCGGTCGGGCATCCAACGTATGAAGACGCGCTCCTGGTCGTTGGCGTCTGCCGGCAATGCAAATTCCTTCGGACCGTCCCATCCACGTGCCGGTGGATTAAACTCACCGATCTTGGTGAAGTTGGTGCCATCAGTGGAGTATTCTACGTTGTTGATGCTATAGGTGTTGTAGTCATCGCCAATGCAGGATGAGATAATCAGGTTCTCAAAGCCCTTGGAAGAGAATGATATTTCCCAATACCACTCCTCTGTGAGGTTTTTCCATATACGTGCTGCATATTTGCCGTTCTCCTGACCATTATTGATACCGCGTGTGAGCCAGCTCGTGGTAGAGCCGGAGGCATTGCGCAGTGACAGCATACCGGCGTTCTCGGAGTCGTATTTATAGTCACCGGCGCGGTCTTTTGCCGGCTGGTCGTAATAAAGATCCCAACCAACGATATAGTCAGCTGCAGAGAAGTTGGCTTTGACGCTCTTTTCAGCGTTCATGTTCAGCAGTACCTCTGCCTCTGTGCCTGTTGCGTCGCCGTCCCAGCCTGTGAAGGTCATGATGCGGTTGTTGACAGCTGTTAGCTTGACATCAGTACCCTCCTCATAGTAGTGAATGCCGTCAACGTAGTTGCCCGTCGGGCTGAACAGTACCAGATTGTCGTTGGCACCCTCAGAGCGGGTTATGTTGAGTGCATAGACGTTTTTCTGTGTGTAAGTGGCAACGAGTGTGGTGTTTTTGCTTATCTCAAAAGAGTAGGGGTTGTCGGTAGATACCGTCTCACCATTTTCGTTAACCCATGCGGCGAAGTGATAACCGAAGTTCTCTGTTGCAGAGGCTGTAATCTTGGTACCTTCGTCAAATTCGTTGCCGGCAGGAGTGGTTGACACTTTGCCAGCCCCCTCTGTGCCGAGGCTCACGCTCAGCGTGTATGAAGGCACAGCCTCTATCTGTCCCTCTACATCACCGGTTATGACAACATCGCTGAAGGCATACTGCTTGTTGTTTGCCAAGTTGTAAATATATATCTTGACATAGAAGATATCGTCTGTCGGGGCTATCTCACTCAGGTCGAAAGAGTGTTCAGAGACGTATGGTGACTCTTTGGCTAACTGAGGTCTTACCTCCTTGGCAATCTTTGTCGTCTGGTCGCCGCTGATGACAACAACATCGAAATAACCACCGTTGGTACCTACGCGGCTGGCTTTGAAAGAGAGGCTTTTCGGTGTGAACGTAAGTGCTTTCTTGGGTTTCAGGGTAAAGGTGATGGTTGCGTCATCATCATCAGGTCCTGCCTGTTCTGTGGGTTGGAACTGCTGACGTGTCACGCCGGCATCGGTACGTAGTCCCTGGGGGGTCAGCTTGTCGCCCCAGGAGAGCTCTGCCACGGAGAAGAGGCCTGGGGTGGATGTGGTGGCAGCGGTAACGATGTCTGCCTCCTTGAGGTTCCATGTAGCGGTAAAACCAGCCTCGCTGACGCTTTGTCCGCCTTCAGCGGCTGCCGTAAGGGGCAGCATCGTGATTAATGCGAGCAGCAGTCTTGTGATAATTGATTTACTTGTCATAATGTTATTATTTTAGGTTTTTAAATAGTCTTATCTAATCAGAAAATCATCTTTTTTGTGGTACCGTCAGCCATACGCACGATGTTGAGTCCTTTAGCTGGAGTGTTCTGCAAACGCCCGTCAATGGTATAGTATGCTATAGGTGCATCCTGACTGGTGGCGCTTATGACGCTTATGCCTGTGGATGTGCCGCCGGCGTCAACAGCCATTCCGTGGATATGCAGGTCGCTCAGGCAGATGGTCTTGCCTGTTGCTGTACCGTTGTACCAGGGATAAACCCTTACAAGCAGTTCCTGACCCTCCTTTAGTGTCAATACCGGTGTGGCTTCCACCCACTGAGGGTTGTTAGCAGGCATTTTATTCATCTCAAACATGGTTGAGCGTGTCTCAAAACCGTCGGTGGAGTAGTAGATGTGGCAGCACATGCCGTTGCCACCGCAGCCAGCAACAAAGAGTGAAATGTTGTCGATTTTAAGTTCTGTGCCCATTGCCGGCTTGACACCCCACTGGATATAACGGTCGGGGTTGTCATCAATCTCGTCAGCAGGCCATATACCGCCCTCATTGTCTATGAGGTCGCGTTGCATCTTGCGTGTGTAGTCATAACCGGTCCACTCAGGCCATACTGTCTTTGCGTTGGGGTTGGAGTAGCGCTGTACAGTCATTCCCTCAAAGGTCTGCGGGATAACCACTGCCGGTCCTGTAAGCACATAACTGTCATCAGACTCTAATCGCCAGTCAACAGTTACCTCAGAGCCGCCCTCTAATGTGATGGCTGTGGCGGTAAGCGGGATCTCTATCACTTTGTCACCCTGTGTAATTGTAATGGTGGCTGTTGTCTCACCATCCTTCTCAAGTGTCATCTGTGCATAGAACACCTGGATGAGTGTCGCACTGGTGTATGCGATATTAAGTGAAGAGGTCCATTCTTTCTTGTCGGTGGAGATGAGTGCACCATCAGAGGCTGTGATGGTTACGGTACCCTCGTCGGGTGTGAGTCCAAAACCATTGATTGTAAACTCCTTAGTGATAGCCTGACCCTTATACGCCTCGCCAAGTTCACCCTTGTCTGGTGACACGCTCAAGTCAACAGGTAATACGATATTGTCGGCAAGTATGCCCTGATCTTTCATCATCTTAGCGCAAAGGCGAGCCACAAGGAGTGCGCCGGTGGTGTTGAAATGTGTTGAGCCCTGACCGTCGAAGAGTTGAGCCTCGCAGTTGGCACGTGAGCCATAGCTGGCGTAAAGCTCTGCCGTGGCAGTGGTAAGGTCGATGAATGCGACATTCTTTTCTTTCGCCAACTGCTCGGAATGGTATGCGTAGTCCATGGTATGGTCATCTATAGCCAGTTTGGTACCAGCCACCGGACCATTCTCTGTCAATACCTTATAGTTGTCGCCCAAGTCATGACGTCCGTTGCGTGCCATTGTGGTACCGTTGAGGTAACTGCGGCATACAGGCGAACATATAATAGGTGTTGCTCCCAGTTCTATTGCCTCGTCAACGATTTTGCCGAGCCACTCCTTATACGTGGTGGATGGAACGGTGCCGCGCAGGTCAACAGCGTTTGCACTGGTTGCATCACCGATACTCTCGTAGTATGCTTTCAGCTGGTATCCGTCCATACCGCTGTTTTTCTCGTCATTATGACCAAATGTGATAATCACATAGTCTCCAGGTTTTACGTTCTTCTTGGCTGTCTGCCACAGTTCAGTGTATCCTCCGCGGCTGTCACGCCCACCTTTGGCATAGTTGATGGATGTCCATCCGTTAGTAAGGAAATTGCCGAAATACATGCCCCATCCGCGTGTTGGAGTGGCGTTGGGGTCGTATGGTGCCATTGTGGAGTCACCTAATGTGTGTACTTTCTGTGCGAATGAACCGACTGTAGAGCCAATCATCAGCGCAACTAAAAAAATCCAAAAAGTAAACTTCTTCATAATTATATAAGTTTTTGAGTTATTAAATTCTTTAGTTTTCGATTTAATCATTTTTTCACGGTGCAAAATTATTACGGGAAATGAAAACATATAGGGTAAAAAATACCCAAATAGGGGTGAAAAAAGTGTCAAAACTACCCTTTTAGTCAAATTCCTTAACTTTTTTACAAAAAAAGCTCAACAGATTTTGTTATCTGTTGTGCTTTTCTGATATCGATATGTCGGTATAACGATATTTCGATATTTGGATATTCCGATATAACGGTGCGACTTTTAATTATCCATTATCAGGTTTTCGCCTGTCATATCTGCCGGTTGCTCCAAGCCGAGGATGTGGAGTATGGAGGGAGCTACGTCAGCAAGGCGACCGTCTGCCACACGAGCGGAGTTGTTGTCAGTGATATATATGAATGGTACGGGGTTGAGTGAGTGTGCAGTGTTGGGTGTGCCATCAGGGTTAATGGCATTGTCAGCGTTGCCGTGATCAGCGATGATGATAGCCTCATAGCCTGTGGCCTTAGCTGCCTCTATCACCTCTTTCACGCATTGGTCAACAGCCCATACTGCCTTGGCAATAGCATAATAGACACCTGTGTGTCCTACCATGTCGCCATTGGCAAAGTTGACAACGATGAAGTCATATTTATCCTCTTTGATGGCATTCACCAGACTGTCTTTCACCTCGTAGGCGCTCATCTCAGGTTTCAGGTCGTATGTCTTAACCTTGGGTGAGGGAATAAGTATGCGGTCCTCACCTTCAAAGGGAGCCTCTCTGCCGCCATTGAAGAAGAATGTCACGTGTGCGTATTTCTCTGTCTCTGCGGTATGTAACTGCTTGAGACCTTTAGTGCTGAGGTATTCGCCAAGGGTGTTTCCCACATTTTCTTTTGGGAAAAGGATACCCACTCCCTTGAATGACGCATCGTATGGAGTCATGCAGAAATAGTGCAGGTCTTTGATGGTGTGCATACCCTGGTCGGGCATGTCCTCTTGTGTCAGCACCAGAGTGATCTCTTTGGCGCGGTCGTTGCGGAAATTAATGAAGATAACGGCGTCGCCTTCCTCAATCAGTCCGTTGACGGTAGCGTTGTGTATGGGTTTCACAAACTCGTCGGTCACGCCAGCCAGATAACTCTCGTCCATGGCAGCTACCATGTCCTGAGCCTGATTGCCGGTGCCTGCGGTGAGCAGGTCGTAGGCCTCCTTGACGCGTTCCCATCGCTTGTCGCGGTCCATGGCGTAGAAACGTCCCACTATGGATGCTATGTGTGCGTTGTTTTCCTTACAACATTTCTCCACCTGCTCGATAAATCCTTTACCGCTCTTGGGGTCGGTGTCGCGGCCGTCCATGAAGCAGTGTATGAATGTCTGGTCTTTAAGTCCGTATTCCTTACCTACTTCTATCAGAGTGGTGAGATGATATAGTGATGAGTGTACTCCGCCGTCGCTGCACAAACCCATAAGATGAAGTTTCTTGCCGCTCTCCTTAACGTATGTGAAAGCTGCTTTCACTTGTTCGTTGTCTTTTATCGAGCCATCCCTGCAAGCCCTGTTGATTTTTACCAGGTCTTGGTAAACCACTCTTCCGGCACCGATATTAAGGTGACCAACCTCAGAGTTTCCCATCTGCCCATCTGGCAGACCAACGTCTTCTCCGCTTGCCGCCAACTGAGAGTGTGGTGACACAGCTGTAATATAATCTAAATAAGGTGTTGGTGTGCTGTAAATAACGTCACCAGCATCGTGTTTGCCGATACCCCATCCATCGAGTATCATCAGTAATGCTTTCTTTGCCATATATGTATGATTGATGTTTAATGTTTTATGTTTTATGTTGAGAGTCTATAGTGACATAGATAGAGTGTAATCATTTGTCTATTATCTTTTAGAGTCTGCAAAATTACTCATTTTTTTTGTAACAGTTTCAGTCTTTTCAAAAAAACACCAAATATTTTTTGTTTTTTGAAAAAAAGTTGTACAAAAAGTTCGGGAGACT
>JAGDAU010000166.1 GCA_017959365.1 Prevotella sp. | reverse complement strand
TCCTCTGGTGATGATTGTGCTTTTACTCCTCTGGTGATGGTAGGGCGGGGATGGAACTGCTTTTAATTTTGATGAGGAGCAGACCAATGGCAGTCCAGACAAGTTCACGCAGCCGGACTATAAGAGCTACGAAAATGCCTGCCGAAGCTGTCAGCCCCAAACCGCTGGCAGACATCAGAAATCCTCCCTCTCTGCCACCTAATTGCAAAGGCATGAAGAACAGCATGTTGGCAAAGAGAGATGTGAATGCCAGTATTAGAATGCAGTCGACATAACTTACTTCCGCAGACAGCACAAGGAGTATGAAATAAATCTCAAGGGCAGAGCAGATACGGCAAAGCAATTCTAATGACACCGCAGCTACAAAGGTTCGCGGGTTTTGGTTGTGTAATGCGGCAATCTGGCTGTCAATGTTATCCAACTGTTGCCGGTGATTATTAACGAATGTTGCTGCCCAACGACGTATTCCGGGTATCTTACCTAACAGCCTCATGCCAGCAACAGCCAGCCCCTTACGATAGCCACGTAAGAAGAACCATATAGCCACCAGACAGACGGAAATAACAACAGAAATCATAATGCCCATAGCAACGTCAAGGGGTCGCAGTGCTATAAACAACAAACTGCTGAGCAGCCAAAACCAGAAATGGCTGAATATATGTGTCATCACATATAGTATCACAGAAGAAGAGGCACGCTCGGTGCCAATCTTCGGCGATAGTTCCATAATGCGATACGGTTCACCTCCCATTAGTCCACCTGGTGTCGCATAGTTAAGCGCAAATCCCGACACTGTGACTTTATAAAGCCATGGGAATGAGATGGGGTGGTTGGGATAGTGCGATATATCGCACTTTACATCACATTTTACATCGTGCTGTATGGTGGTTTTCTGACTTTTTATTATCAGCCACCATGAGAGTGTGTTGAGGATGTATAGCAGAGCCCAAAGCAGTATTACCGCAAAAAACCAGTAACCGGCATGCTGCAGGCCCTCCCATGCCTCCTTAAAATCCAGTTGTGTTGCCATAATAACGAGCACAACCAGACCGAAGAAGAAAAAGATATTCTGAAATTTCTTTTTCACTCAGTAACTTAATTATTTCTATCTTCGTCTTCTTTCTTTGGGATATTAAATCTCACCTTCTCGCTCTCATCCCGTTTTTCCTTGTACTGCTTTTGCAATGGATTAGCAAAGGGGATATCATATTCTTCTCTATTGCGACACACGTCAATGGCGAGATAGATAGCCTTACGGAATGATTCCTCATCGGCATTTCCCTTACCGGCAACAGTAAAGAGCGGGTCGTGACACACAGTGGTGCGGGTGAGGCTAAGTCCTGTTGTGAGACGTGCCTCGGTATTTCCGCAAATGGTCCTGAATGGGATGTTGCCTTGGTCATAATACATTGCCAATACAGCATCAAATTGTAAAAACATGCTGTTGCCGAAGAAGATGTCGGCGGCGTATGGTCCAAATACCTTTATCTTTTCTTCATATAACTCAGCTACTGCAGGTTGTATGATGTCACCCTCTTCAGAACCAACCAGTCCGTTGCTGCCTGCCTTGGGGTTAAGCGCTAAAACGGCAATGCGTGGGTTGCTTATCCTGAAATCGCGCTTCAGCGACTCGTTGAGAATAGTGACTTTTTTCTTGATTAAATCCTTGTTGATAGTCTCTGCCACATCCTTGAAGGGAATATTCTCGGTGACAAAAGCCATGCGTATGGGGTCGCCGACGAGGATGGTCATTCCTTTGCCTTCTTCCTCCAGACGGTCTTCCAGATATTTAGTGTGTCCGGAGAAAGAGAACACCCCATTACTTGTAAGCGGTGCTGTTACCAATGCGTCGTAGGCCCCTTTCTTATAATCCTCAGCAGCTCTTCTAAGCGCCATGATGGCAGCATTACCAGAGTCAAGTGATGGCTTGCCTAATTCCACCTTCAATTCATAATCAAATGACGGTATGAGGTTAATCACCCCATCCTTTGCCTCTTCCGCATTATTGATGATGGTGAAGTTAGCCTCCATCCCCAATGCCTTACGGTGGTATGAGGCGATTTTGGGAGAGCCATAAATGATAGGTGTGAACATGTCTAACAGATTACTGTCTCCCAATGCCTTAAAAATTATCTCATATCCCACTCCGTTAGTATCGCCCTGAGTGATGGCAATACGTATTCTATTGTTTTCCATTGTTTATTATTTTTATAGTGTTTAGCGACGCTTCCGCTTGTCGCATCTTGTTTCTCTTGTTTCGTCCCGGTGCGAAGATAAATGCCTCCGCCACAACTATACGGTGTCGTGCGCTGTCAGCTGTCAGTTTTGCGGCGAATGGTCCGCCCATGGCGTCACCGTGCATCTCCCATAACCCACGTGTCATACCAGCCTCTGTTTTAACTGTTTTGGCAACGGTAGTCATATACATTCCCTTTCGCTCACCAGGAATGTTGACTCTCATGATGCTGTCACGCATCTTGATGAAATCATTACCGGCAGGGTAGGAATAGACACATATATTTGTCATCTGCTCCGGGTCATCGTCAGTAATCCATATAAAGTCTTTACCCTTTTTCTCTTTTACTAACGCCTCAGACACAAGGATGTCAACGCCACAAATCCGTCGGATGTTTTTCTCTGCCTCCATATTCTGGTGAGCCTTAATAAATGCGGTCGTTATGCTTTGCTCATGGCTGTTGATAATGTCTCTGAGCCCTGTCTCATATCTCTTTTTGTCTGCCTTCAGTTGTTTTATGTCAGGAGAGCACAGATGTATAATCATTTGGTTTCTCACTCCCGTATGATTGTCATACCTTATACTTGTCTTGGTATATTGCTTATTATCTGTTTCCACCAATACCACATTGCGTGCTTGAGTGTATGTGGCGTTATATAACGTTTCGTCTGCTTTTATTACGTCAAACGCTCTCTCCTTTTGTGGCAAAGAGGTAAGATAGCAATCCAAACACTGCGCCACAATGTCTATGGCCTCTTTATCTCTGGCTGTCACTACCACCTCGTATGGTCTGCCGGTACTGCCGGGTGCATTGTCTTCGCATGCCGATAACACCACAACAGATGTTGTTATTGTGGCGAAAACCATAATCTTTTGCAAAGTTACAGCAAAAAAATGATTAATCGGGCATATAAGTGAAATTATTTTCAATTTTCAATGTTCAATCTCATCCAGTTCCAGCCACCTCATGCTCTTCTCATCCAATTCATCGTTGAGTTGTGGCAACAGTTTGCTCATTTCTGTTAGTTCGTCAACACTCAGTGAGCCGCTACAGAGAGCCTGCTCTATATCTTTTATCTGTTTTTCTAATTCGGAGATGTTCTTTTCTAATTGCTCATACTCGCGCTTCTCCTTGAATGTCATTCTCCGGCGCGTGTCGTTATGATAATTTTTTTTCTCTTTTATGGGTTTCTCATTAGCCTTTTCCTGTTGAATTTCTTTTGTTTTCAACTTACTCCACTCGCGATACTGGGTATAGTTGCCAGGGAAGTCTTGTATGTTACCTTCACCGTGGAACACAAGCAGATGGTCAACCACCTTGTCCATGAAATACCTGTCGTGACTTACAACAATCACGCAACCGGCAAAATCCTGTAGATATTCCTCCAATATCTGCAATGTCTGTATGTCAAGGTCGTTGGTCGGCTCATCTAATATCAGGAAGTTTGGACTTTTCATCAGCACAGTGCATAGATACAGTTTACGTTTCTCTCCACCGCTCAGTTTATACACATAATTATGCTGCATTTCAGGAGTGAATAGGAAATGCTGTAGCAATTGTGATGCTGTCAGTTGCTTTCCACCGCCCAGATTGACATAGTCGGCAATGTCGCGCACTACATCGATTACCTTCATCTGTTCGTCAAACTTCAGGCCGTCTTGGGAGAAATAACCAAAGTTCACCGTCTCACCAATGTCGAAACGTCCGCTGTCGGGGCTAACCAGTCCAAGAAGCATTTTTATAAACGTACTCTTGCCTGTACCGTTATTTCCCACAATGCCCATTTTCTCGAAGCGTGCGAAATTGTAATAGAAGTCTTTCAGTATCACTTTGTCATCCCATGCCTTACTGACATACTGGCACTCAAAAATTTTAGAGCCGATGTAGATGTTGGATGCTTTCAGTCTCATCTGCCTTTCCTCTATTCTGCGGTGGGCAGCCCTCTCCAACTCATAGAAAGCCTCCTCCCTGTAGCGTGCCTTGTGACTGCGCGCCTGTGGTGTGGACCGCATCCATTCTAACTCGCGGCGATACAGGTTGTTGGCGCGTGTAATCTCTGCTCTTCGTATATTAATCCGCTCTTGCCTTTTCTCTAAATAATATGAATAGTTGCCACGATAGGTATAAATCGTCTCGTCATCAATTTCAAGTATGAGGTCGCATACCTGGTCAAGGAAATACCTGTCATGGGTAACCATAAGTATTGTCTTGTTGCCACGGCTGAGAAAGCCCTGAAGCCAGATAATCATATCAAGGTCAAGATGGTTGGTCGGCTCATCAAGGATAAGAAACTCCGGCTCAGTGATAAGCACATTGGCAAGAGCCACACGTTTCTGTTGTCCTCCGCTCAACTGTCCCATCGGCTGCTGTAGGTCGGGTATGTGAAGTTGTGTGAGTATCTGCTTGGCACGTAGTATCATCTCGTCTTTACCCTGATGATTGAAGCAGGCATCAAGAACGCTGTCGTTTGGGTCGAAGACTGGTGATTGTGGCAGGTATCCCACTCTTACTCCCTTACGGTAAATAATACTTCCGCTGTCGTAGCCTTCACCACCGGTTAGAATGCTCAACAATGTTGATTTGCCCGTTCCGTTTTGTGCTATCAATCCCACCCTTTGCCCCTCGGCAATGGAAAAAGAGATGTCATTGAAGAGAACTCTCGCTCCGAATGACTTTGTTAGCCCTTGTACGTCAATGCATGGAGATGGCATGGTTGTGTAGCTATTCTTTTATCTCTTTGTTGATGCTTTCTATATAATCGAGTACCTCATCGCGTCCGGTGCGGTCATCTGAGCTGGTAATGAAGTAAGGTGGCAGCTCTTCCCATACATCTTTCAGTTTTTCCATCCAAGCCAGAGCATTATTCTTTGCTTTAACACGTCCTACTTTGTCGGCTTTAGTGAAGACAATCGCAAAGGGAATGCCGCTTTGTCCGAGCCAGTCAACAAACTCACGGTCTATCTTCTGTTGCTCATGTCGTATATCGACAAGCACAAAGAGGTTGACAAGCTGTTTCCGTTGCAGTATGTACGATTCAATCATCTTACGCAGCTTGTCTTGTACTGTTTTTGACCGTTTGGCAAAACCATATCCTGGCAGATCTACTATATACCATTCATTATTAATAATGAAGTGATTGATGAGCAACGTCTTGCCAGGTGTAGCGGAAGTCTTTGCCAATCCCTTATGATTACACAACATGTTGATAAGGCTGGACTTGCCAACGTTTGAACGTCCAATAAACGCATATTCTGGCAGGTCGGTTTTGGGACATTGTGCTACAGTGGCGGAGCTTATGGTAAATTCAGATTTCTTAATATCCATAGGTTTTTTGAGCTTTTAGTTATTTAATCGTTCTTAGTCTTCCTCAGTTGCCAAAAGGCTACGGCTGCCGCAGCAGCTACATTAAGAGAGTCAACACCGTTACTCATGGGGATACGTGCCGTATAGTCCGACTGTGTTATGGTGGAGTGGGGTAGTCCGTCACCTTCAGTACCCATGATGATTGCTAAACGCGGTTCCTTGGAGAGCCGAGGGTCATCAATGGATATAGAGTCATTAGTAAGAGCCATCGCCACAGTACGGAAACCTAACTTCCTTAAATCCTGGGCATCGTTGATCCATGTCCATGGAACGAGGAAAACACTCCCCATAGACACTCTGATGGAACGGCGGTTCAGTGGGTCACAAGAGTCTTTTGTTAACACCACGGCGTCAATGTCAAGTGCGGCAGCCGAACGGAATATTGCTCCGATGTTGGTGGTGTCTGTAACCCCTTGTATCACAACCACCCTGCTGGCGTTTCTACAAACCTCTTCTACAGAAGGTTGTTGTGGTCTTCTCATGGCGCACAACACACCGCGTGTGAGGGTATATCCCGTCAGTGAGGCAAGCAGAGTGCGCTCACCAGTATAGACAGGAATGTCTGGATATCTGGAAATTATTTCTGCCGCATCACCGGTGATGTGCTTGCGTTCACACAAAAGCGCTACCGGTTCATGGCCTGTGTGTAAAGCTGTGTTGATAACTTTTGGGCTTTCAGCTATAAACAACCCGTCATCAGGATGTAGCCTGTTGCGCAACTGTGCCTCAGTCAATTGACTGAAGATTCTCACGCCAGGATGATTAAGGTTGTCGATCTCTATTAAGCCCATTGTTTTATTTTACAATTTACGATTTACAATTGAGAGTCAAAACTATTTAACGCAAAACACAAAACATAAAACACAAAACATAACAATCAAAACTGCCTCAGTGCCGAGAGCAGTTCATTGTTTTCACCTTTAGAACCCACTGTGATGCGGAGACAATTGCCGCAAAGTCTCACTTTGTTGCGGTTTCTCACAATTACACCTTTGTCAACGAGGTAGTTGTAAATACTCTGCGCATCGGTCATTTTTGCAAGGAAGAAATTGGCGTCTGTGGGATATATTTTTTCACATGCTTTGAGATCAAGAAAAGCCTTCAATACTCTCTCTCTCTCTTGCGTTATCAGGCTTACCCAGCCTAACACGTCAAAATTACGCAATTCCTGCATAGCGTGTTGTTGGGTAAGGAAATTGACATTATAGGGATATTTTACTTTGTTCATTACATCTATGATGTCTTTCTGTGCGAATGCCATGCCAAGACGTATGGCAGCGCATCCCCAAGCCTTACTCATAGTGTTGAGTACTACAAGATTAGGAAATTCTGTCGTTCTTGTCCTAAATAGCGGAGCGTCGGAGAAGTCAGAATACGCCTCGTCAACAATCACTATACCGTTGAAGCGTTTTATGGTATCAATAATACACTCCTGGTTGATATTATTTCCGGTAGGGTTATTGGGTGAGCAGATCCATATCAGTTTGGTGTTGCGGTTGCAAGCTCCCAGGATTTTATCAGCGGAAACCTGAAAGTTATCGTCTAAGAGAACGCGCCGGTATTCCACGTCATTGATGTCTGCACACACCTCATACATACCGTATGTCGGTTCTATAGCCACCACATTGTCAATGCTCGGCCGACAGAAGCAGCGGTACATCAGGTCAATCGCTTCGTCACTGCCATTGCCAAGAAAAATATTCTCAGCAGGTACACCTTTCTTTTCCGCAATGAGTGCTTTCAGTTCCGTCTGCAACGGATCTGGGTAGCGGTTGTAGGGAGCGTTATATGGGTTCTCATTAGCATCCAAAAATACGTGAGCCTCCTTGCCGCTATATTCATTCCTCGCGCTACTATACGGTTTTAGCCGTTCTATGTTGGGTCTCAGTAATTCTTTAAGTGGTCGCATTATGTATGTTTTGTGTTTTATGTTTTATGTTTTGTGTTTTGCGTTTTATGTTAAATAGTTCCCGTTCCCGTTAACGTTCCCGTTGGAACAGTTCCCGTTAACGTTCCCGTTCCCGTTAAATTATTTTTCAATATTCAACGTTCTCACCTTCATGGCGTTACGATGAGCGTCTAATTGTTCTGCTGCAGCCATGACCTCAACGGCTTTTCCAATAGATGCAATACCCTTGGTAGATAGATTCTGAAATGTTATCTTTCTAATGAAACTGTCGAGGTTGACACCGCTGTATGCTGTGGCGTATCCGTGTGTCGGCAGCGTGTGATTGGTGCCGCTGGCGTAATCGCCGGCACTCTCGCACGACCACGGGCCGAGGAACACACTTCCAGCATTAACCACTTGTTCTGCCAGTTGCTCATAGTCACGAGTGTTGAGTATGAGGTGCTCTGGTGCATAGGCGTTAGTAAGCCGCATTGCGGTGATGGTGTCTTCTACAAGTACGATTTTGCTGTTGTCAAGTGCTGCTTTGGCTATCTCTTTCCGTGGCAGGGATTCTATCTGAGTGTCTATCTGTTGTCTTACCTCATCTATTTTTTCCTCAGACGTTGTAATCATGAGCACCTGGCTGTCACGTCCGTGTTCAGCCTGAGAGAGGAGGTCTGCTGCCACAAAAGAGGCATCGCTTGTCTCATCACACACGACACACACCTCAGATGGTCCCGCCGGCATATCAATAGCGACATCAGACAATGAAACCTGCTGTTTGGCGCACATCACATATTGGTTTCCAGGTCCGAAAATTTTATACACTTTTGGTATGCTCTCTGTACCGTATGCCATAGCTCCTATTGCCTGTACACCGCCTGTTTTGTAGATTCTGCTGACACCAGCTGTCTTAGCGGCGAAGAGTATGGCAGGATGCAGACGCCCCTCTTTGTTGGGCGGGCTGCATAGCACAATCTCCTTACATCCTGCTATCATTGCCGGTGTAGCGAGCATCAGTACTGTGGAGAATAGGGGAGCGGTGCCACCGGGGATATAAAGTCCCACTTTTTCAATCGCCACACTTTTTTGCCAACATACGACACCGTCGCTTGTCTCTACCTTGCGTGGCTCAATACGCTGACTCTCGTGAAAACGACGGATATTGTTTTGGGCGAGACGTATGGCACGCTTTATGTCTTCGGATAACTCATTCTCAGCCTCATCAATCTCCTGAGGCGTAACTTGTAAGTCATCCAATATCACGTGGTCGAATTTCTCCTCGTATCGTCTTACCGCCTCATCACCCTCAGAACGTATGTCGTCGAGTATTCTTTTTACGGTATCGTTGAGAGTGCTGGCATCAATATGAGGACGCTCAACTATGGTATTCCACTCACTCTCCTTAGGATATCTTATTATCTGCATAATAATGGTAAATGTGTAATAGTAAAAGTGTATTGGGAAAAATCACAGAATCATTTTCTCAATAGGTGTTACGAGAATACCCTGAGCGCCAAGTTCTTTTAACTGGCCGATAATCTCCCAAAAACTCTTCTCGTCAAGCACGGTGTGGATAGAACACCAGTCACTGTCTGCCAATGGTATGATGGTCGGGCTCTTTATGCCTGGCAATACATTGGTAATCTCATCGATACGTGCCTTTGGCGCATTCATCATCACATATTTCTTGTCTTGTGCGCTACGTACAGCTTCGAAGCGGAAAAGCAGGTCGTTGAGGATATCGTGCTTCTCTTCATTCAGGTGCCAGTTGGCAATGAGTACCGCCTCGCTTTTCATCACTGTTGCCACTTCTGCAAGGTTGTTACTTGCCAACGTACTGCCACTGCTCACAATGTCAAATATACCGTCAGCCAGCCCGATACCCGGACTAATCTCTACGCTGCCATTGATGACGTGAATGTCAGCCCTTATACCCTGCTCTTTCATGTAGCGACGCAGGATGTTGGGATATGATGTTGCGATGCGCCTGTTGTTGAACCACTCCAACCCCTTATATTTAGCCTCTTTGGGTATGGCTAAAGACAGGCGGCATTTGCTGAACCCTAAGCGGCTTATAATCTGTGCGTCTTCTCCCCGCTCAACAAATTCATTCTCGCCCACGATGCCTATGTCTGCCACTCCGCTTGCCACGCTCTGTGGTATGTCATCGTCTCGCAGGTAGAGTAGTTCTAACGGGAAATTAGACGCCTGCACCAATAGTGTGCGCTTACTTGAGGGCACTTTAATGCCCGACTCTTTAAGAAGGTTGATGGTATCCTCATACAATCTTCCCTTCGACTGAACAGCTATTCTTAACATGATAATTTTATTTTGCTTGTCTTTTAAAAATGCAAAATTATTACTTTTTTTGCTATTATCAGTATAAATCGGCATAAAAATTCAAAAAAACACATATCTTTTTTTTTATTCAACAAAAAATATTACCTTTGTGGGCGATATTTGTTATGATAACTAAAAATCAAAAAATACAATACAAAACGTGATGAAAAATTTACGAATGATCGTATCGCTGTTTTTAATGGCGATTGTTGCTGTTGTGGCAGCTGCCGACTATAGCCAGTCGGGAAATTATGTTACTATCACAGTGAAAAACCAGCAGAAAGATGGTGCCAGGCAGGTGCGTCTGCAAGTGATTAACGAAAATATCATCAGGGTGCAGGCAACACCAGAGATGGCGTTTCCAGAGAAGCAAAGTCTGATAATCGTTCCTCAGGCCACGTTCACTGACTATACCGTGAAGGAGGAATACGGAAATGTTGTGGTGGAGACAAAGAAAGTAAAAGCCGTAGTAGATCCGCAGAGCGGAAGGGTAGAGTTCAGAGACGCCGCAGGTAAGACGTTACTCCAGGAGGCGTACAGCAAGGGTAAGACATTTACTCCGTTTACAGTACCGGAACGTGAAATTGGTGTCGGAACACTCACCGACAAGCAACGCAACGCCTTCTCTTGGAGAGCTCTTTTTGAGAGTCCTGCCGATGAGGCATTCTATGGTCTTGGACAGCATCAGGCTGAAGAGCTCAATATGAAGGGTAAGAATGAGGATCTTTTCCAGTATAACACCAAGGTGAGCGTACCGTTCGTACTAAGCAGCAAGAACTATGGTTTGCTGTGGGACAGTTATAGCTATTGCCGCTGGGGTAATCCAAATGAGTATGATCAACTGAACAAGGCATTCAAGTTGTATGACAAGAATGGTGAGGAGGGGCATCTCACCGGTACATATACAGACAAGGAGGGTAATATCATTGAGAGGGCAGAGGATTCAATCTATTTTGAGCATGCCATGGTGATAGATAATCTGCCTAAGGACTTTAAGCTGAATGGCTCACATGTCGTCTATGAGGGTTCCCTTGAGGCTCCAACCACCAGTCTTTATCACTTCATCCTCTATTATGCGGGATATGTGAAAGTATATCTTGACGGTAAAGAGGTCGTGGCAGAGCGCTGGCGTACAGCATGGAACCCTAATTCATATAAGTTTACCTTCAATATGCAGAAGGGACACAAAACGCAGCTTAGAATAGAATGGCAGCCCGATGGCGACGTAAGCTACTGTGGACTAAGGGCTGCAACACCTACTACTCCTGAGCAGCAGCAGATGATGAGTATCTGGAGCGAGATGGCTCGTGACATGGACTATTATTTCATATATGGTAGTGATTTTGACCATGTGATTAGCGGATACCGCACACTGACAGGTAAGGCACAGGTTATGCCGAAATGGGCTCTTGGCTTCTGGCAGAGCCGCGAACGATACAAGAGCTCTGCAGACATAGAGAACACGCTCAGTGAGTTCAGACGTAGACATATACCAGTAGACAATATCGTGCAGGACTGGAATTATTGGCCTACAGACTCATGGGGATGTCATAACTTTGAGGCAAGCCGTTTCCCAAATCCTCAGGCAATGCTCGACAGTGTACATGCCATGCACGGCAGGTTTATGATCAGCGTATGGCCTAAGTTCTACTGCACAGTGAAGAATTATAAGGAGCTTGACAGTAAGGGATGGATATATCAGCAGGCGGTGAAAGACTCCATCTACGACTGGCTTGGCTATATGGGCTCGTTCTATGACGCTTACGATGCCGGGGCACGTAAGATGTTCTGGAGACAAATGGATGAGAACCTTTACACCAAGTATAACTATGGTATTGACGCCTGGTGGATGGATGCCTCTGAGCCAAACGTTAGAGACTGTACTCCTATGTGGTATCGCAAGGCACTATGCGGACCGACGGCCCTCGGCTCATCAACAGAGTATTTTAATGCTTATTCTATAGTTAACGCTGATGCTATATACAATGGTCAGCGCAGCGTGAAGCCCAACACCCGTGTATTCTTGCTTACCCGTAGCGGATTTGCAGGCGAACAGCGTTACAGTACCGCTACATGGAGCGGTGATATTGGAACACGATGGGAGGATATGCGTGCCCAGATGACCGCAGGACTCAATTTCTCGATGTCAGGCATACCTTTCTGGGGCATGGACCAGGGTGGTTTCTGCGTTGAGAACAGGTATGTTGAGGCACAGCAGTATTTTGATAAGACAGGGCTCGAGAACGATGACCTCAAGGAGTGGCGTGAGCTTCAGACCCGCTGGAACCAGTTCGGTTGCTTCCTCCCGCTGTATAGGGCTCATGGTCAGTGGCCGTTGCGTGAGGTATGGAATATTGCCCCTGAGGGACATCCAGCTTATAACTCTATCGTATGGTATCATAAACTACGTTACCATCTCATGCCTTATATTTACAGTATGACGGGAGCCGTTCACTTCCAGGATTATACTATGCTTAGAGGACTGATAATGGATTTCAACGGTGATGACAAAGTGAATGATATCAAGGATCAGTGGATGTTCGGTCCGACATTGATGGCATGCCCGGTGGGGTATTACAAGACATATTACCGTCAGGTGTACCTGCCCAAGCAGTGCGGATGGTATGACCTCTACACCGGACGTTACTATGCTGGCGGACAGACTGTTACTGTTGACGCTCCATACGAGCGTATTCCAGTCTTCGCCCGTGAGGGCTCTATGCTGCCTGTGGGTCCGGAGATGGAGTGGAGCGATGAGAAACAGCCGGAGGTTATCAACCTGTATGTCTATGGCGGTAAAGACTCCGAGTTCACTCTCTATGAAGATGAGGGAACAAACTATAACTATGAGAATGGTAAATATTCAACCATACAGATATGTTATGATGAGAAGACCCGCAAACTGACCATTGGTGAGCGCAAGGGTGCTTTTGATGGTATGTTGCAGACACGTAAGTTTAATATCATACTTGTCAATAAGTCTAATCCTGTGGCTCTTGACTTGCGCCTGCCAAATGGCAAACTGGTGGAATACAATGGTAAGAAGAAAGTGGTGAAACTATAATGTTATTATGAAATCTGACATAGAAATCGCAAGAGAGTGTGAGCTGCTGCCTATTAGCGAGGTGTCTAAACAGCTCGGTATCGAACCAGAGGATATAGAGCCATACGGCAGATATATGGCAAAGGTGCCGGTGTCGCTAATTGATGAGGAGAAAGTCAAGAAGAGCCGTTTGATACTTGTGACGGCAATAAGTCCGACAAAGGCGGGTATCGGTAAGACGACGGTAAGTATTGGTCTGACGTTGGGGCTGAATAAAATTGGCAAGAAGGCGGCAGTGGCTTTGCGAGAGCCATCTCTCGGTCCATGTTTCGGAATCAAGGGCGGAGCCGCAGGTGGCGGATATGCCCAAGTGCTCCCCATGGAGAAGATAAACCTGCATTTTACGGGTGATTTCCATGCTGTTACCTCTGCGCATAATACCATTAGCGCCTTGCTCGACAATTATATTTACCAGCATCGTAAGGAGGGATTCTCATTGCGCGAGATATATTGGAAGAGAGTGCTTGACGTTAACGACCGCGCTCTGCGTAACGTGGTGACGGGACTGAGAGGCGACGGCGTGGTGTGTGAGACAGGTTTTGATATTACAGCCGCCTCGGAACTGATGGCAATCCTATGCCTTGCGACGAGTGAGGAAGACTTGCAGCGTCGTATAGAGAACATCGTGCTTGGCATCACTTCTGATGGCAATCCATTCAGGGTCAAAGACCTTGGAGTGGCAGGGGCTATCACTGTACTGTTGAGAGATGCATTGTCACCCAATTTAGTGCAGACAACAGAGCATACACCGGCGTTCATTCATGGTGGTCCTTTCGCCAACATTGCCCACGGCTGTTCCAGCGTTGTGGCAACAAAAATGGCGATGAGCTATTGCGACTACGTGGTGACAGAGGCTGGCTTCGGTGCAGACCTCGGTGCAGAGAAATTCTTTGATATCAAGTGCCGTAAGACCGGTTTGCTGCCTAAACTGGTGGTTATTGTTGCTACTACTCAAGGACTGAAAATGCATGGCGGAGTAGAGTTGTCACGTATCAATGAGCCAAATATTGAGGGTCTTAGGGAAGGCCTTAAGAACCTTAACCGTCATATCAACAATATGCAGGGCTTCGGCCAGCCTGTTGTCGTTACCCTCAACCGCTATAGCTTTGATACACAGGAAGAGATTGACATCGTGCGGAAAAACTGTGAGGACTTAGGTGTGGGATTTGCTGTCAACGAGGCATTCCTGAAAGGTGGCGAGGGTGCCATTGAACTGGCACAGTTAGTGGCAGATACCATAGACAGTATCCAACCGCTGCCAATACATTTCACCTATCCGGAAAACGATAAGATAGAAGGGAAGATAGAAAAGGTTTGTAAGCGTATCTATGGTGCCGCGGCAGTGGAATTCAGTAAGTCTGCTGTTAAGAAACTGGAGTCATTACGAACCATCTTTTCTGACAGTAAGGTGATAGACCGCTATCCGGTATGTATTGCCAAGACACAATTCTCTTTTACAGCGGATTCCACCCGCTACGGCTCGCCGGAGGGCTTCACCATACGCATACGTGACATCATCCTTAACTGCGGCAGTGAGATGGTGGTGGCAATCGCCGGCGATATGCTTCGTATGCCCGGGTTACCAAAGAGTCCGCAGGCTGAGCACATAACAATCGTTGACGGAGAGATAGAAGGTTTGTCATAGTCAGACTAAGACCTCTAAATAACACAGTGCTTGGCAGTTTATTCTATTGTCTTAAGCCATGAAACAATCTCAGAGAGAACTTCCTCTGAGATTGTTTCTTCTATCTGACCATATTCATTAGGCATGCCTGTCTGACAATGCTGGAAGAGGTGGTTCAAGTCAGGATATTCCTTGATGAGATGATACTTGTTCTTGGGAAGTGTACGACGCAGGGCAGGCAGATTCTGACTTGCTAAGACCTGACAGTCCTTGCTCCCGTAAATAGCCATAACAGGACATTTCACCTTCGCGATGTCCGCCTGAGGGTCATAGTCGAGGAACCACATCATCCAGGGACTCTGCTTTATGGCAGGCATATCACGTAGCTTCTCGATGGTCAGATTCTTGGCCATTATCCCAGCGATAGCCTTATTCTGTTCTAAGAGAACACTGTCACCCTTAACGGAAGTGCCAGCCAGGCTGACTATAAAGTCCAGTTTCTTCTGAGCACCGAGCATAAAGGCTATGGTGCCGCCTTCGCTATGACCTAAGAGTCCCACCTTCTTAAATCGTCCGTCCTTCCGCAGCCACTCAATACCGGCTAAAGCGTCTTCGGCAAAATCTTTTGTCGTGATATTGGGATCCTTGCCGCCGACAGACTTGCCTGTGGCACGATCGTCATAACGCAAGGTAGCAATGCCTGCACGCGCCAATCTATCAGCGATCACAGCAAAGGGACTATGACCGAACACCTCTTCGTCGCGATTCTGCGCACCGCTGCCAGTCACCATCAGCAATACACATTTCGCACCGTCCTTTGGTACGGTTAGTGTGCCTGCCAATGTGGCGTCTGCCTTAGTATTAGTAAACGTTACTTCCTCTGTTTTGTAGGGGAAGGGAGGTTGGGGAGTCTGTGGACGATTTCTCACAAGTTCGCCTGGCTCTAACGTCAAAGGCAGCGCGCTTATGCCTTGTATGAAAGTACCTTTCAGTTTCCCATCATGCAACTTCCCCCCATAAAGCACCAACAGCTTCGGCACCTTCACCAAGATGGAGTCCTCTGAGATATATGCTACCTGTCCGGGAATATCTTCCGATGTCTGGTCTGGACTGTTCAATCGGCAAATGCTGTCATTGTCAATATGTAATACAATATTGAGCTTTACATTCCCTGCATTCAATACCCCTTTCCACGGCCCCCTGATGTTTTGACCAGAGACTGTAACACCAATGCAGGCTAAGCCTATGATTAAGAATGTTTTTTTCATTTTTCTATAACTTCCCAATGGCCACCTTTATCACCTCCAATTCGTTTGATGAGCCCTTTCTCACGCATCTTGCGGATATTATACTTAATGCCATC
>JAGDAU010000165.1 GCA_017959365.1 Prevotella sp. | reverse complement strand
TTTGGTTTAGAGTTTGGGGGTTAGGGTTTAGAGCTTGCCCCCCTCTCCCATCCTCCCCCCCTTGGTAGGGGGCGAGGCGTCCGATGCATTCCGCCAGTAAAAAGTAACAATATCAAGCTATCGTTGCGATGCCAATCGAACACCCCATCCCAATTGTAGGGGCATACTTCATGTCTGCCCGTTGTTTCCGGGTAGGGATAAACCCTACCCCTTCTATGTTGCCACCCAAATAATTGGCATTTATTTATTTTTAATTAACATTGGTTTTCAGACATTTACGTCTTACCTCCATTCCATATCCAGGCATAATGATCCTGACTGAGACCATTTTCCCACTCCAGAGAAGACAGTTGACCCTGTTTGTGGTTGCTGCCTTTTGTATCAATGGAAGCCCTGTCAAACAATCTTCTATTAGAGATACCACGTGTGGTTCCCAGTTTACTGTTCAATATTGACAGGTTGGATACCTCATTCTACAAATAATAGGTGTAGTCATTAGCTCACCAAGGGGTAGCAGAGGCTATCCGTATAGAAGCTGTTTTTCAGAGCTTCCGTAAATCTATATCCTAACGGCATTTGTAATACTCGTTGGTTTTCAAGATGTGACATATCCGTGAGGCCAACTTTTTGGCAATTCGCACGATGGCCTGTGCCTTCTTCATGTACTGGCAGTAATGTCCGAATGCGGATGAGAGTTCAGCGTCGCATCTGATTGAGACCCATGCACTTTCGATGAGCATCCGCCTGATGTGCTGATTCCCCCTTGGAGTGAGTTCACCCTGCCTTACGAACTCTCCCGAGTTTCTCATTACGGGTACAAGTCCCAGATAGCTGACGAACTTCTTCACGCTGGAGAAACGGTTCCCCTCGAAGGTCTCCGTCAGCAGTGTCATGGCCGTGATGAGTCCCACACCGGGTATGCTCACCAAGCGGTTGAACCGCTCACGGTATCTCTCCGCACGAGACAGCTCACGTACTGCTCCGGTCGACTTGAGCAGCATATGGCGATAGCTATGCAGTTCCTCAATGAGCAGATCGAGCGACATACGTGTGGAGCCCAGCAGCCTCACCTCATTCTCAAGCCACATGATGAAGGAGCGTGTCCAATGCTGACGGGAGCGTTGGAACTGATTCGGGTATTTCACACCGTTTGTGTAGAGCAGGTGCTTGATACGTGACTTGCAACGGCTCATGTCCTTGATGATCATCTCACGATGACGGACCACACCGCGGTCATCCAGCATGACGGGGTCAGGAACATAGATACCACTAAGGGAACCCTCACGGAGGCTTCTGGCCAGTCTCAAAGAATCCGCGGGATCTGTCTTCGACAGACGGTCCTTCTGCGTCAAAGGGACATCAGAGGCATTGACTATGATACAGTCAACGCCAAGAGAGCGTAGCTCATAGCAGGTTGAATAACCACAGAACCCAGACTCATAGACGGCATGATAGCTGCCCTCAGGATAATTCTTTCTCAGATGGTCAAAGAGCGATCTGGAGTCGGATGGCTGAGTAAACTGCCGTTTCAGACCAGAAGCAGTCAATACCGTCACACTCCATGTTTTCAAACGAACGTCGATTCCGACGAAAATGTTTTGTCCTTTAAAGGATAATTCGTACTTTTGCATAATGGTGCATATTTAATGGGGTTGTTATGATGCATATTTAATGGTCGTTTCTAAAAAACAACGCATAATATAGCAGCCAATTATCTGTGCACCAAAATTTCTAACTATGAAAAACACCGCGGTGGGAAGCCCGTGCGGCTGGAGGCGCGAAGACTCCAATGAGCACAATACCGAATAAGTACACTGATACACAATGCAAACATAGTAACTACTTGTTAACTTAAAAACTTTAAACTCAATCCCACGTCATTACAACTTTGTATCGTTTTTCACACTATATGTTTTTAAATTTATAAGAAAAGCAGTATCTTTGTCAAAAATAACAAATATGAAGATATGAAAAGGCTTGTTTTATTATCCTGTTTATGTTGTATCACTTTTGGAACTATTACAGCAAAAGAAGGTCCTCTGATAAATAATATCTTAGCACGACCGGGAATATCACTCCACGGTGATTGGCATTACATTATTGATGTGCAGGAAGAGGGGTATTATGATTATCGTATGAGACCGACCAATAGTGGATTCTTCCGTAATGCCAAACCACAGAAACCGGAGGATCTTATTGAATATGACTTTGACAAAGCGCCTACGATGCGAATTCCCAGTGACT
>JAGDAU010000164.1 GCA_017959365.1 Prevotella sp. | reverse complement strand
TAAAACACAAAACACAAAACATAAAACACAAAACATAAAACACAACATACTGCCATGGAAAAGATAAACGAACAGAATTTTGACTACCTCTACTCCGACCCCATTGAGGTTGAGAGGATAGATAAATTTGTGAGCGACGAGATGGATCGGCAGGTTCACCGGTATATCAAGGCCATGAAAGGCAGCAAAGACAATATGCTGCGTTTCATCGCCTCACTGAAGGATATGACAACCGAAGACAAGGAACACTCTATCGCCACATATATTGACTATAACCGTAAGGTAATCAGCGGACTGGATTTCCGCATCGTGTTAGCAAGGGCAATGGCCAATTACTGCGACACCTTTGAGTATTTCCAGACTATGCTTGCCGACGAACGTAAGTTCTCTTTATATCTCGAGAGAATAAAGAGTAAATATATACGCTTTCACTCCGTGTTTGAGAAAGACGGCAAGTTTGGCATGGTGGACTACAAAGGCGACATCCTCATACCAGCGGAATACGACTTCCTGCGTACTTGCTATGTATATGTTGACAGCCTGACAACGATGCCTGTCATTGCCGAACGTGAAGGTAAGATGGGACTCATACTGCCTGACGGCAAAGGTACCGTAGTGGCTGACTTCAAATACGACGATATCTATCTGAGTGATGAATACCCGTATTTCGAGGGAAGGAAGAACGGCAGGAAGAAAATAATTGATGTCACTCATGCGCAATGATACTGACACCATAAAGGATGACGAGCGCTTCATGCGCATGGCATTAAAGGAGGCTGAGGCTGCCTACGCCGCCGGCGAGGTGCCTATAGGCGCTGTCATAGTATGCGAGGGACGTGTCATCAGCCGCGCCCATAACATGACAGAGACGCTGAACGATGTGACGGCACATGCCGAGATGCAGGTTATAACAGCCGCCGCCAACTACCTTGGAGGCAAGTATCTCAACGGCTGTACGCTATACGTCACCGTTGAACCCTGTCCTATGTGTGCCGGGGCTATCGGATGGGCACAGATAAGCCGCATCGTATATGGTGCACCGGATGAGAAACGCGGCTATCGGCTCTACGCCCCACGTGTCATGCACCCTCGCTCTGAGGCTGTGGGCGGTGTCCTTGAGGATGAGAGCCGCACGCTGATGCAACGGTTTTTCAAAGAGAGAAGGACTTAATATAACCTCGGCGTCGGAAGCGCCGAGCACCCTAACTACCATATTAAGCCGGATGGCACTCCCCGCCCCTTTCAGGGGAGGGGCGGGGGGTGGGGCTTATGAAAAATAACTATTATGAAGATATTTACTTTATTAACGGCGATGCTGTTCTCTGTCTCTGCAAACGCCCAGCAGGACAGAGTGTTTTACTCGGGCGACGAACTGAGTAACCCTACATACCACGACGGACAACTGTCACCCGTCGTGGGCGTTCATAATATACAGACCATGAGGGCTAACAGGGAACACCCCTCTGCAGCCAACGGCGACGGATGGACATACAACCACCAGCCGATGATGGCATACTGGAACGGTAGGTTCTATATGCATTACCTCAGCGACCCGTCAGATGAGCATGTGCCGCCATCACGCACCATGATGCAGACATCCGCCGACGGCTACACCTGGACGGACCCACAGGTGCTGTTTCCGGAATACAAGGTGCCGGAGGGATATACCAAACCCGGACGTGACGACAAAGCCCATGACCTGATAGCTATCATGCACCAGAGGGTGGGATGGTACGTCTCCACAGAGGGACGCCTGTACGCCTTGGGCAATTACGGTGTCGCCTTCGACAAGAAAGACGACCCTAATGACGGCAACGGCATAGGACGTGTGATACGTGAGATACACAAAGACGGCTCTCTTGGTAAGATTTATTTCATCTATTACAATCACGGCTTCTCTGAGAAAAACACCGACTACCCTTACTATACCAAGGCCGACAAGGCACTGCGGAAGGCGTGTGAGGAGATACGCTCCAACTATCGTTACCGTATGCAGTGGGTGGAGGAGGCTGACCGTAACGACACCCTCATACCACTCAACAAGGCTTACAAGGCGTACTGCGACTACACCCTGCCCGACGGCAGACTGGTAGCGCTATGGAAGCATGCGCTGACAAGCATCTCCCACGACTGCGGCAAGACATGGGAACAGCCGGTGGAGCGCGCCAAGGGCTTCGTCAACAGCAATGCCAAGATCTGGGGACAGCGGCTCTCCGACGGCACTTACGCCACGGTCTATAACCCCTCTGAATACCGCTGGCCACTCGGCATATCACTCTCTGAGGACGGCATAGAATACACCACCCTCAACCTCGTATGCGGTGAGGTGCCGCCCATGCGCTACGGTGGCAACTACAAGAGTTGCGGACCGCAGTATGTCAGGGGCATACAGGAGGGCAACGGCATACCCAAGGACCAGGACCTGTGGGTGGCATATAGCATGAACAAAGAGGATATGTGGGTGGCTCACGTGCCGGTGCCGGTGATGACGGAGGCCCACAATCACGCCAACGATGACTTCAGCAGATACAATACCTTAGGCAACCTCAAGGAATGGAATATCTACTCTCCCGTTATGGCAAGGGTGGAGTTAGACGGCAAATGGCTCAGACTGACAGACAGCGACCCCTTCGACTATGCGCGCGTGGAGCGTAAGATCCCTGCAACCAAGGAACTGCGTGTGGCTTTCGATATCAAGGCGGACCAGAACGACCACGGACTGCTTCAGATAGAGTTCCTCGACGCTAACAGCATCGCGGCGTCACGTATCGAACTGACGCAGGATGGCGTGCTGCGTACCAAGGGTGGCGCGCGCTACGGCAATATGCTCAACTATGAGGCTGGCAAAGAGTACCATGTTGAGGCGGTGCTATCCGTGACAAAGAGGATGATAGAGGTGTTTATCGACGGTAAGAAAGCCGGACAACGTATGTTCTTCGCACCAGTGAAGAGCATAGAGCGCATCATGTTCCGCACTGGCGGTCAGCGCACCACACCGACCATCGACACCGAGGCTGACTGGTACGGCATACTTGACAATGCCGGCGCCACAGACGCAAAGGCTGTCTATAGCATCGCCAACGTCAAGACCTCATCAGAGGACGCTGACGGCAGTGCCGCCTTCCTCAAATACGATGACTTCAAGCATTATGTTGACTATTTCAACAACATGGAGGATGAGAATATCGTTCAGGCGATACCCAATGCCCAGGCATGGGAATGGATGAAAGAAAACATCCCCCTCTTTGAGTGTCCGCAGCGTGATTTTGAGCAGATGTATTACTACCGCTGGTGGACGCTGAGGAAACATATCGAGAAGACAAGCGTGGGATATGCCATGACGGAGTTTCTTGTGCGCCGTACATACGCAGACAAGTACAACCTCATAGCCTCCGGCGTGGGACATCATATCCATGAGAGCCGCTGGCTGCGCAATCCCATCTACCTTGACCAGATCATCAACACCTGGTTCCATGGCAACAACGGCAAGCCGATGGCAAAGATAGGCAAATACAGTTCGTGGATTGCCGCCTCGATATGGGACAGGTATCTCGTTGACGGCAGACGCGACTGGGTCACCTCTCTCCTACCCGACCTTGAGTGGGAATACTCCACATGGGACACCACCCACCGTTGGACGGAGGACAACAAGTACACCCTCTACTGGCAGGCCGATGTTCAGGATGCCATGGAGGAGACGATAAGCGGTGGTAGGGGTAAGAAATACGCGCGACCGTCCATCAACAGTTATATGTACGGCAACGCTAAGGCGATAGCACGTATAGCGGCGTTAGCGGGACAGCCAGACAAAACGGTGTATTATGATTCTAAGGCAGACACCATACGCTCTATCGTAATGTCGAGACTATGGAACGAGCATCATCAGTTCTTTGAGACGCTGCGTCCCGACTCCTCCGCCAATGTCAGGGAGGCCATAGGCTTCATGCCTTGGTACTTCAACCTTCCCACCGACGAGGCGAAATACGGTGTGGCATGGCTTCAGGCGGGCGATGACAAGGGCTTCTCTGCCCCCTACGGCCAGACAACGGCAGAGCGCCGTCATCCGCTGTTCCGCACCCATGGTGTAGGCAAGTGTGAGTGGGATGGCGCCGTATGGCCCTTCGCCACATCACAGACACTGACCGCCATGGCAAACTACATCAATAATTACAGTAATCCCGTGGTGGGTGACAGTCTTTATTTCGCCGAATTGGAGAAATATGTGCAGAGCCAGAGCCATCGTGGCAAACCGTATATCGGTGAGTACCTTGACGAGGTAACGGGTTATTGGCTCAAGGGAGACCAAGAGCGCAGCCGCTATTATAACCACTCCACATTCTGCGACCTTATCATCAGCCAGCTGGTGGGGTTACACCCCTCTGCTGATGACACCTTTGAGGTAGCTCCTCTCCTGCCAGAGGATAAGTGGGACTGGTTCTGCCTTGACAATGTAGCCTATCATGGACATAACATCACCATCATCTGGGATCGCCACGGCAGCAGATACCACGCCGGCAAGGGGCTCTCAATCTACGTTGATGGCATCCTGAAAGCAAACAGCCCGCAACAGACGAAAGTCAGCTGCAGGCTGTAGTTAGTATGTTTTGTGTTGTATGTTTTGTGTTGTATGTTTTGTGTTGTATGTTTTGTGTTGTATGTTTTATGTTTTACGTTAGTTACTTTAGTTAACAAAACTAATTAACATAAAACACAAAACACAAAACATAAAACACAGTATTACTCTTCCGGTGCCTGTTCGATGAGATCCATGAACTGGTCGAGTTTCGGAGTGATGATAATCTGAGTGCGGCGGTTACGCTGCTTACCTAACTCTGTGCTGTTGGTAGCTATAGGATTATACTCACCACGTCCACCGGCTGTGAGACGTTTCGGGTCAACACCATAGTTATTCTGCAGGTACTGTACCACGCTGGATGCTCTCTGACAAGAGAGGTCACAGTTGTTACGGATATTCTCCCTTGAGATAGGCACGTCATCGGTGTTACCCTCTATCAGCACATCATAGTCCTTATAGTCCATGATAATCTTGGCAATCTTGCTGAGTGTCTCCTGTGCGCGGTCGTTAATCTCGTATGATCCGCTCTTATAGAGCATATTGTCAGCCAGAGAGATATACACAACGCCCTTGAGCACCTGTACGTCAACCTCCTTCAGCTCTTCCTTGCTCAGTGAGCGTGTGAGGTTGTTTGTCAGCACCATATTCAGTGAGTCGCTCTTGCTCTTTACCTCCACCAAGTGACGGATATACTGGTTACTCTCGTTGATCTGGTCAACCAGCTTAGAGATATTCACATTATTGGTAGAACTGTTGGCGATGCTCTGGTCAAGCGTCTGCTGCAGGCGGGCGTAGTCTTGCTTAGCCTGGTCAAGCTGCTTCTGCAGCGATGCTATACGGTCAGCGTCAGCGGCTATCTTCGCGTCAGCACCGGCAATGCGCTCGCGAGCCTGCTGGTAGTCAGCCGTCAACTGACGGTTCTCGTTCTGACAGTTCTCCAAGTCTTTCTTACTTGCGCATCCCGCCATCAGCATGCTGCCGGCGGCGAATGCAATCAAAATCAGTTTTGCTTTCATTTTTAATTGTCTTATTAGTTAATATTATCGTTAATAATTCTGTTGGTTTAAAGTTTAATGTTTAAAGTTTAGAGTGATCAACTTTTATCTTTCAACTTTTTCCAACTATTAGACGTTGAAAATCACAAAATGTTGGATTGATTAACAAATATTAACTATTTTAAGATATCTCCATTAAGTCTCAAATGTAATTCACTTTCAACTTTTATCTTTCAACTTTCAACTACTATCAGGGGTTTGACTTCTGATACTGCTGACCAATCTGGACGTGGGTATCGCCGGTCACCTCGGCGGCATTACCACCGCCATAGACGTTACCACGGATGTCTGCGCCTACAGGAGAAATGCCGGTACGCGGTACTGACTCATTCTTCTTGGTAGAGGTAGTGACATAATCCACTGATGAGGCGGTACCTACATTGACGTATGTGTCACCAATAACCTTAGCAGCGTTTCCACCGCCGAAGATGTTATGCACTGCACCTATCTGACCCTGAGTGTGAGGAGGATTAACAACAATATTGTCGTCTATTTTCCTTGTCTCACCGGCATAATTGGCATCACGGTGGTTGGTCTGGTCACCCATGACAACGTTGACATTAACATGCGGGTTACCAACCATCACAGCTGTTTCACCGTAGCCACCTCCATAGACACTACCAATGCTGGTGAATGACTTCACATTAACCTGCGGGTCGGCGTATGGTGTGCCGGTGACGGCAGCACCGTCAGTGGCTGACTCACGTGGCTGCCATGTAGTAACGGCATTCGCTCCCTGACCTTGTGTCACCTGCTTATAACCATATACGGAGTAAGCGGCGCGGTTGCCACCGCCATACAGCTCACCGATGATTATCGGACGGCAGCCTGTCTCCTCAATGTTTACCGTTATAGCGCCGGAAATACGTCCTCCCATGTTATTACCTCCAAAGACCTGCTCAAACCTGCCGTTGGTGATACTCATGGTAACGTTATTATCTATATCTGCGTTCTCAGCTCCACCGTAAGCGATCTTCAGACCTGGAATACATTTCATCTCAAGCCTTGCCTCACCGTCCATGGTAGCGCTCTTACCACCTCCGTATGCCTCGTCAACATCAAATGGACAGATCGGCTCATCCTCATCGTCCATCTTCTCCTCCAGCATAGCCACTGCTATCTGTCTTACATTACCTTTGGTATTAGAGCCTCCATATACCTTGTGGATGCGTCCACCGAAGATATCCACCTGTGCCTTGCCGGTACCGTAGGCATAATTCTCAGCACGCAGGGCTGCTGTGGCAGCATCAGCGGCATTGTCAGCGTAGGCGTAGTAACCCACGTTAGCGCCGGGGTTAGCTATCAGATTACCGTTGATGACAATAGAGTCCTTACCGTTACCGCCGCCGAACACCTCGTCTATCTCGTAAGTGCCGTTGATGGTAACCATAGTGGCTGGCGTAGAGGCAGCGTTACCACCTCCATAAACTGACCTGATACTGGTGTCGGAGCAACCGTCTATGATGACATGTGCATACGCCTTTTGCTTATCCTCCTCGCTGCCCGTAGCCTTCGTCGGCTCGTATGCTGCCATATTACCACCGCCATAGACGGCAGTCATCTCGTATGTATCTGTTTCCTTTGCCGGCTTTGCCTGCACGGTGCCGTTATCGTCTTTTGTCACGGTCTTATAGACATGCACCAAGACGCTATCTGTTGGTGACCCGGCATAATTGTTACATCCGAAGATACGACCCTTCACCTCACAGTCCTCAGGGAATGCTCCCGCAGTGGTTGCCGGTTCGTTAAGCATCACCGTGGCGCTGCCATTCACCATGGCACGGATTTCCTCACCCCTGGTTTCTGACATCTGTCCGCGGCCGCCGCCATAGACGTCACCGTTGACGACACCGCCATGCAGGTTTACTGTTGTGGCACCTGTATTGGCCTTGGCACCGCCACCATAGACATCACCGAAGTAATACGCCGGCTTACCAGAGCCTTCTGATGGCACAAGTGTGCCTATGGTGCCGCCGGTGAGGGTGATGACAGCGGTGCTGTCAAGAGGTCCCAGCTCACCGCCGCCGAAGACGCTGCTCTTGATTCTGCCACCGGTGATATTCAGTACCGTACATCTGGCTTTTCCCAGGTCTTGCCAGTGCTTGATTACCGTTGTTCCATCAAGATAGTATTTTCTGCCCATACTGCCTGCGAATACGTTGCCGCCCTTGGTATGTGTCAGTTTGCCATACGCAAATTCCGTGAGCTGCAGGTTGCCTGTGCCATGTCTGTCTGTCAGGTTGGCGGGATGGACATACTCCAGATCATTACCTATAGTGCCGCCACTGATATTGATGGTTATATAGCCGTGCTTACGTCCAGCTTCAGTAACATCCGCCACATCACCGTTATCGCTTACCACCTGCTCCTTACCGTCAGGAATGAGCTTACCGTAATTCTCATGATGTATTGAGTCTGCGGGGTCATTAATCAGATGAGGTACAAGATATGTGCCCACTGAAGCCAAACGGCCACCACCATAGACGGAGCCGAGCATTTCACCGCCCTTGATGTCGATATCCACATTACCACTCACCACACCGGCGGTAAGAGCGACACCAGAGAAGCCACGGCCTGCACCGAAGATATTTCCGTCAACGTATGATGTGCCGAGAGTACCGATTTTGGGACCGGTGCCGTCGTCATTACCTATGACCATTTTCACATCGCGAAGGACGTGACCATCCTCGCCACCGCCGAAGACGGAGCCGAAGATCCTGCCTCCTGTCACTTCCACCTTAACGTTATTTACGTTTGTCCATGTGTTAAAGAGTGTACGCTGGTCTCCCTTACCGGCACCGAAAAGGTAGCAGGTAACGGGATGAGCGAGTATCTGGTCTATGGTACGTGGCACACCTATGGTGCCGCCCGACATCCTTACTATACATGAGTCGCCTAAGACGTCAGTATGCTCATTGCCGCCATAGACACTGGTAAGGATATGACCGCCGGTGATCTCTACAAGGGTGTTACCCTCCACCTGTCCGGCAGACCGGAACCACTTACCGGCTTCGTATGGTATCACTCCAGAGCCACCGCCAAAGACATTACCATAATAGGTATGACCGTCTGTCGCGGGGTTTCCGGCACCTTCGGAGTCATAACCCTGCGTACCCTCAAACGGGTCGTAAGGCGCGTATGGATTCTCATAAGCCCAGTGGGCACATTCCGGCAGTGACTCACGATTGAAATCATCATTGGTGTATGGGGCATCCCTGCCTTCACCGCAGCCGATCTGACCACCCTGGATCTTCACCCATGTGGAGCCAAGCACATGACCATTCTCACTGCCCCCATAGACGGAGCCCTTGATAAACGGCGAATAGAGAGGGTCGCCCTCATGGCCAGCCTCCGACTTGATGGTCACCTCTGTGCTGTCAGCGAATGCAATGACATCAACATGTCCACCCACGCTTAATGCTTCCTCGTGGTTAACGGTACCCTTACCGGCGCCGAACACGTGTCCCCAGTCATCCGGCATCTGCATACCGTTGGGACCTATCTCGACATATCCGCTGATGGTAACGGTGCATTTGCCGGTATTGGCAGCACAGGATTTTGGCTTACCCACCATCAATGTCGTATCAGCGTTATGTTCTGCTACGGTTATAGTGTCATACGCACCCACCGAACCTAAGTTACCGCCGCCGAAGACGTTACCGTCTATCCTCACCTGCGCCACGGCAGCGCCGCCGGTCAGTATGGCCATCATTATTGCGATTATAAGTCTGTGTCTCATATCTATATGCCGTATCAAATTCATGTATTTCTTGTCATTTATGTATATTCACCGTGGCATTACCACTTATAAGGCCTTTATTGCCACCGCCGAAGACGGTGCCGCGCACATGGGTGTTACCGGATATATCGACTATGGTAGATGCTGCTGACGGTGTATTACCATTATTCACCGCACTCTCATCACCACCTCCAAAGACATTACCCGTAGTAGCATCCCCATCAGTACCAATCTCACTGTTACCCTTAATGGTAAGAGTCACAGCACCCGAGACAGAACCGAGGTTGGTCTTGGAAATATCCACATCAGTATAAACGTAGTTACCAGCTTCTGTGCTTTCCATGCCTGCTGCCGCGTTATTCGGCATAGCATTCACTTGTTTCCATTCATATTCCTCGGTATCGGCTATCTCACCCATCTCAAACATAGCGATGTTTTTATTAATAGATGGTTCCTTTCCTGAGACGAACGCTGGTGTGTTTCGAACTGCTATAGATGGTATAGATGCCGAATATCCAGCGCCGAAAACATTACCATTCACGGTACAACTGTCAAGTACTGATGTAGCAGAGCCATTCACCTTACCGAGATTGCCGCCACCATAGAAATTTTTTGTTATAGTACATCTGCTAAGTGTAGAAGAGACGTTGTTTGTCGTTGCAAGTGAGAAAGAGATAAACTTAACATAGAAACGGCTACCTGTTACTCCTGTTGACCAAATAAAGAATTCATAGTCGAAATCAGTGGCTACACCCTTACCTTTTTTACCATAATTGGCATTACCAGGCGCATTGGTTGTCTTACCGTTAAAGTATTTACCACGGTCATCAGTGTAATAGCTTTGGTAGTCAGAAGGAACTGTATTTTGTACGTCATAGTATTTTACCCTATTATATGAATTTCCACCAAAACCGGCTCCAAAGAAAGTTCCGAATGTGCAGTCCACAGCTGTTGTCTCAACTGTTTTGTCTTGTGACATATCACCAAACTTAGGACCTCCACAATAACGATTAACGTAACTATGCTCCAAATCAATTTTTAAATTTCCCGTCACTGGATTATTTGCGTTGATACCTCCGCCATAGAAATTATTTATGTCAGCATAGTCTATATACCATCTCACATCACCATGGATAGCCTCCAATGATGCAGCTGCCACTTCTCCGAAGTGACCACCACTGATATAACACTCGGCATCGTCATCTTCCATATCTGTAATATTAGGCTGATAAGTACCCGACAGATAGAATTCGTCATAATCTCCTCCTGTCACTGAAATAGGAATATGAGGAGTGAATTTATTTCCGTCACTGTGAGTGCCATTCCCGAATTTAGCAAACCAGGCATTTCCGCCAACATGTATATAATAGGTGGTTTTGCCTAAGTCGGTAACTTTAGTGGATACAAATTGTTCATACGTGCCACCAAGGAGTATTAGCGGTGCTTTAGATTTGCCACCATTATCATATTCAAACTGCGAGAAATTCACAATGCATGTGTTTGTAATCTCAAACCAGCCCTTGGGATTGAATATTGACACATTGCGAAAATTGCCTGCACTCTTAGGCATCTGTGCCTCCGCTATACCCATAATATTGAGGAAATCATAACGAATTGGTGAAATTGGCTGTCTGTCATTATGACCGAAAATATAAGTATAATCAGGCTCATTGTCATGATTCTCATCAATAGACATGATTGTGTAAGGGTTACCATTATTGGTAGGATTACCAGCCTGATGCACATTACCTACAAGTACTACCGCATAGTCATAGACAGTCTTACCTGATGCAAAAGTCATCGATCCACTGGCATTACCTATGGTTGTATATACTTTTTGCTGATCTCCGTTAATGGTGATTTGTGTATTATTGGTATTTTGCGTACCCATATTTTCAACATCATCCACTGCATAGCCATTGGTAAACGCAACATCATAATACGCATCTGAAACGTATGCCGCTGTTGCCCAGTGGGGCTTTATGGTAATGCCTGTCACACCATAAGGTACATCAAAATAGGCTCCTTGAGAGAATACACGTCCACTTACACTATAAAGGTCTTTATTAGTACAATAACGGTCTGCGAAATTATACCCTCCCCATTCATCTGCCTTTGTGAAAGTACCCGCAGTTCCACCAGTGAAACCAGTTATCTCCCAACCCGTAACGACACGATTTTTAGTATAGTTGCCTGTTCCGACATCATTATAGTATGGCAGCTGAACCTTGTCATAGTTGTAATTATAACGCAGTGTGTCTTTATCTGTTCGTATCAACGTCAGTGTGCTACGGGTGATACTGGCACTACCACCATTGGATAAAGGAGAATTGTCACCCACACCATCAATGGTAACTGCCAATGTTCCAACCTTTCCACCGTGACATCGTCCTACAGTAGCACTGTCAGGAGCATTCTCTGCGTCTATATTGATGATAGACGGATACTTGCCTTGGGGTTTTAATACCGGGTAAGACTTAGGATCGTCGTTTGTCCAGTCAGCTGTCTCTAAAACCCATTTAGCAATAAGGGCTGTATCAGTTGGCTGACCTGTAATATACCAGGCTGCCAATTTCTTGTTACTGTTAAGCATCAGGCGGTAGCGCTCAAAGCGATTGATGAATTTCTCCTCCATCGCTAAAGCACAATTATATTTCGTAATTTTTTTCTCTGTGCTATAACGTGATCTGTAACGGTAATAGTTATAGTTAGGCAAACCTCCTGAAGCATTTGTTATTTCTGTTCCTCCATAGATAGGCGATATGGTATTACCATCAGCAATATCACCATAGAACATACAGTTCATAACCATAGTGGTAATGCTGGTTTGTTTAGAAGTACCAGCATTATTTCCTACGATACCGCCTTTGTTGCTGCCGCTTGTTATATCCGCATAGCTGTAGCAATTGATGACACGGGATGTACCATTAAGCTGCCCCACCAGTCCACCGGTGTTACCGCTTCCGCCTACACTACCTCCATTTATTCCGCAGTTATATATGCGTGTGGCTCCTGCGGCATTGCCTGCTATGGCGCCTACATTGGTACCAGAACTGATACTAACATTTCCGATTATGACATTCTTTATTGTCGCATCCTCCACATAGTCAAATAATGGCTTATCCCATGTGCCGGTGATGGGTGTGAGGCCACCGTCGATGGTGCCTTTGAAAGGATTGGCACTCGTGCTGCCTATGCCTCCAGCCGGAGTACCGGTGGTGGAGAAATCGCTGCTGAGGATATAATCACCAGTAGCGCTTGTTATGTCGCTTAGCGAGCTGATGGTCGTCTGTGCGCTCAGCCCGGCAGCGGTGAGGGTAACGATAGCTGTTATCAGCAGTCGTAATGGTCTAATCACAATATCTCTTGTCATATCGTATTATTTTTTTATTTTCTATTTCTAACACCCGGCGCCCAATCAAGGGCGGCGCGGCAGCGCCGCATGCTGGAGCGGCAGCGCTTATCACGGCGAGCCGTATGCAGGCAGGGTGCGCGGCGCTTCCGGCGCGGCGGGGGCTCTGCTTTTTATCTCCCCACTACCTTCTTGCCATTGACGATGAATACTCCGGATTGTACCGGTGTCTCTATCGTCTCACCGCTCTTGATGGTGAATGTGCTTACTGCCTGACCGCCAACGGTGAAGATATTAACCACCTTATCCTCGCTGAGTGTGGATGATACAATGATCGTCCTGCGCTTAGTAGCTATTGTCAGTCCACCCGTCTGGTCGATGCCTGCCGGCTCATTCTCTATCACGCCTTGCATCTCAGAGTCTAACTGAGAGAATATGATGCGTTGCTTAGCACCTGCTCCACCACCCGTTGCTTTCACGAAGAAGGGTCGGAACGGCTCCACCACCACATCACCAGCAGTGACGAGGTCATAGCTGCCACCGTCGGCGGCGAGTGTATAGGCGTTAGTATTCGCCTTGATGGTGTCATTCATATACGACGGCATGAATGTGTATCCGCCATTGGTGACACCCTGTATCTCATCATCACTGACTCTGATCGTCACACCAGGTGTAGAGGCGAATGTCACCATCTGCGGCTCAAGCTGGCTTATCCGTTCAAACGTGTTAGCCGGTATGAAGGTGCCGCTGAGGTCAAACTCATAATACGTCCTTCCTGGGAAGCCGACAATATACGGCACTGCCGGCTGTTGCAGCGGATAACTGCTGATGGTACGTCCTGTGCGGTAGTACTCCTTATATATATCCTCATTCCTGTCGCGCTGTGCGGAATAGCTATAGTAGTAATCCCAGAGGAACGTGTTGTTATACTCCTTGCTGTTGGAGTTGTTAGAAGCGGGATAGTTCATTGTCGCCTTCAGCACGTTAGCGTCATCAGTAGCTGCTGTACCTGTGAAGTGACGCAGCCAGTACTCATGACCCTTAGTGCTTCCTTCAAAGAAGTGTGTCAGCTCACCCTTGTCCTGAGTGGTCACTAACTCCACCTCAAACGGCAGGCTTATGCCTTCCCATCCCTTCACACGGTCAACGAAGTTATCCGGCTGACGCTGGTACCACATACGGTAGTCCTCACCGAAGGTGTATGCCATAGGAGCATTGAAGTCATTCTTATCCACGAGCATGTGGTCACGTGTCGCGATATATGCGTTGCCCGACTTCATCACCCAGTGACCGTTCACAGTACCTGAATAGCTGTTCCACTTATCTACGGTGCGATAGTTAGCGTCCGTCTCCACACACTCTTCGTCAGAGAGGTATGTGCTGACCACTGCTCCCGTCTTTCCTGCCGTTGTAACGCCAGGTGCCTCGGTATATACCAACAGGTTCTTTGTGAGGTTCACATTAAGCATGCTTGTCAGTCCGCCGTCATCTAAGAGCGGTGTGAAGAATCCCGTTGCCTGTATTCCGCTCTTGTAGCCTCCCGCCACATCGCCGTTACCGCCGGTGAAGTCGATGGCTGTCATATCCTTATATGCCAGTACCGTCTCATCTCCCATCTTGGTCTTTGCGAATACGGCATTGGGGTTGAAGTGCGCCACATCCATTGTCTTAGAGCGGAAGTACGCCGGTGCGCGATATACGCGGTTAGCTGTGTCGTCTTTTGGCAGTATGCCATCCTGACGGTTTATCACGGCAGGCAACTCCTGATGCTCTCTCTCATTCACATAACCGTATGTAAGCATCTGACCGAAGAAGAGATAGTCATCCGGCCATATCGGCACGAACTTCGTCACTGCCTCCTGATCCTCACCCACGATACGCATACGTATATCGTTGTTATCAGGTATCTTACCTGCGGCATATCTGTAGTCACCGTCAGCGAAGCGCCACTCCACATATCCTAAGTACGGTGTCACTGACGTGTTCTTCGGATAGTAGGCGTATGTATCTCTCGGATAGTACGCTGTTGACATCTCCTTCGGCAGCGTGTCCGCCTGCATAGGCAGATATTCATACTGCACGGTAGTGCCGCTGACCGTAGTATGGTCGAAGTAGCGCTTGTTGAGATAGAAGCCGTTGAGGTCGTATGTCACCTCACCGTTATAGAATGCCCTGTCAGGCATCTTACGCGCGTTGCCGCGTGCGTTAGATGTCTCGCTATAGGCGTTGCTCACGGGATAGTAACAGTTGACGAGCTGTGAGCCCTTGTTATCCGACGGGTCGTTGAACACCGCCCTGACGCCGCTTGCCGGCGTACCGCTGGTCTTTACCCAACAGTTCTCGAGGTATCCGTAACCCGTGTCGGCTATACCGGCAGTGGTGAATGAACCCGTCACGCCGAGGTTATAGACATCACCGCAGAGGTGTGCGAAGAGCGAGTTGCTCAGTCCGTTGATGCTATGTCCGTCACCGTGCAGAACACCGTCGAAGCACTGTCCTGCATCACCCTGGGTGTTGTTATTACCTATCGGCGTCCATGTGGTATATGCCTTCGGGCTTACATCGCTCCTGAGGAAGAACTCGAGGTTGCGGCATGCCCTTACATGGTTGCCGAGCGGTGCGTGATGGTTGATGGAATCAGCGGCTACGCTCAGGTCGAAGAAGTCCTTCAACAGGTCTATCTCGCTCTTGGTGGAGTCAGACAGGCAGGCGCGGTCATCGATATATATCTTACTATCACGGTCCACCCTCTCGTTGTCCACATACATGTGGTGCTCCTTATCCTGCATCACCTTGTCGATGTCATGGTAGTTAGCCACGCTCAGCGGCACAGGGTTAGAGTATGTCTTACCGAGGTAAGTCTTAGAGTAGAACGCCACGTAGTTCTTCTGGTTCTGGTACCAATAGACCGGTGTGCTGTTATTACCGAACGGTACGCCGTTGCGGTGTTTCTCCGCGTCTTCGATATTATCAAACAGTTCCCATCCACTTGTCAGTATCTCATAGAGTCCCGGTTTCACCTCCGGTGCCTTCAGTCCAACGGCATCTCCCGGCAGCACTATGGATGGTGGGTTGAGCACGCCTATCTGCGGTGCTCCGCTCTCCATCATCAAGTGTACATTTATCACGTGCAGCTCATTTGTGAGTGTCACGCTGCCGTCATCCTCATCCTCATAATACGTGTACTGGTAAACCACGGTGTATATTCTCTCTTTGGAGAGGTCATATATATCACTCTCACGTGAGACATAGAATGTGGTTGTCTCTGTAGGCTCCTGACCCTGTACCAGGAAGTATTTCTGGTGATTTGTCAGGCCTGCGTATGTTGTCTCGTCAATAATGTGTCCCTTGTTATCATAGGGATAATCTTCATAGCAGTAATACTGTATGACTGCATTCGGAAGGGTATTGGTGAAATTGACAGCCTCCACATGACTGGCGTTTATGGGCGCTGTAGCGATATCTTCATCCAGCACCTGTCCCTTAGCGTATGGAGTGCCGTCATAGATGAAGTGGGATGTAGCTATATAGATCGTCTCACCACCGGCAGCCACTGACACACGGGTATAGTGGAGCTGGTCGTTTCTGACGGTCTCATATTCACTGTTGCTGAGCCGGCTGCCGGGAGCACCCTTGGTGAATGTACGTGTCGAGCCATCATTGAACTCCACGGTCTTACTCTCATCCATATTAAATGAAGCCTCATAATCCACCGCAACCCAGTCTGAGTATGGTGATCCGTATGCCTGTTCCGTGCGCTCATGGCTTGGCGACTCTATGGATTCGCCCACCACAAGGTAGTCCTTGTCAGAAAGCAGGTCTAAAGCGTCATAGTTGTAAATGAACTTATATGTTCCGTCCTGGGCTATGCGGTCATCCCTCGACAGCGAGCACCATGCCTGGATGGCGCTGTAGTTGTTGCCAGTGTTAAACTGCTGACCTCCGAACGCTCCCGCCTCGCTGCATATATATGCCTGCGACATGGCATTCTCGATATCTTCGGCAAGTGCAGGGTAATCAGTCTTCAGCTGGTCTATCTCGCTCCTGGTCTTCAGTTCTCCGTACAACAGGTACTTGTCACCTGCCAGTTTCTGTGTAAACGTACAGGTGTATGCCGGTGCGAATGACGACTGTGCGGAGCCGATAGCGTTATATTCCGTTTCGGGAATAGCAGTTCCGGCGTTTGCGGTCTTCGTCACCCCACCGTATGTGTATGTCACCTGCTCTGTAGCCACGTATGCCTGCTCCATCGTCGCCTGGTCGCCAGAGCCCGCGGCATTGTTATCGTATGTCTCCTTGGTTATGATTTCACCTACTTCATACTGCCTCTGACCATAGACACCACTTGTCTGTGGAGTGAATGTCGGACCCTCACGGTAATCAAGCTTCTCTGTCGCCGACAACTGGTTATACTGCTCCTTGGTCAGCTGTGCAGAACTGTCGTTGTTGATGAGAGTGTAATAGTCATCCCATATCCTCGGACTGTCCATGTCGACTGTCAGCACATAACCAGTGTCATGAGCAATATTATTAGATGACCGGAACACAAAGTCAACGGTTGTGGCGTCGCCGGAGGCATTGAGTATGGTGTGGCTCTGACTCTTAAACCTGTTGAGGTCTGCTTCGCTCAAGACGTATGTACCAGGCTCATACTCCTCACCATCTATGGTACAGGTGATGCAGTTGACGTATGTCTGCTCCACGAAATACGAGCGCTCCGTAGCTGACAGCTGGTGCCAGTCCCACCAAGTGATGACATCGTTCAGCTCGTAGGAGTCGGCGTCATTGTTGACAAACACCTTATCCACGTCTTTGCCGTTGCCGTCCTTGAATGTGCCTATCTTTGCCTTGTCAATGCCATTGTTACTTGTCGGTGCATAGTAAGCATACAGGTTGGGTTTCACATTCAGCAGCTGCAGCTTACCGAATGAGGCAGCGGTGATCGTCAGCGGCAGATGCACCTCCTTGGAGTATGCCGAGGCGCTACCCGTGTATGCCGACACCTTCTGGTCGTAGATATACACATCACCCTTAATATACCAGTAGTGAGCCTCTGAATACGGAGTGTTTTCACTTATATATGCGTTATTAATAGGATAACAGTCATCCACGATGCGCTTCTTGGGATGTATGAAGTTACCGCTGGTCTCAATCACCATCTCCTGATACAGATTCGGATCATTGTTAATATCATGGTCATCCTCAGACCCGCTGGTATTATATGCTGTGCCGTCCTCTGCCCATATACCCGGCTGGTCGGCGGAATAACGGTAATGCTTATAGGACACAGCCTCATCGCCCACCTTCTTGTTGTACTCCGACAATATGATATTCGGCTCGTTTGGATAGTAACGGCCTACACGGTGCTCATTCTTTGCATACACGAAGCCGCCGCCCACTACATCCTTCTTCACATTGATAAGGTCGAGCTCAATGATTCCCGTCACATATCCGTAATCCTTGTGATCAGGTGTGCTGTTCTCTGTGGTAAGCTCTAAATAGACACCAGAGGCAAGTGCCAACTGATTGAAACTGGTACCGTTGTTACGACTGCTGCTCTTAGGATTGGCAAACTTGTATGTATAGAATGTCTTGTCTTGGTGTTCGTTTCCGGTTCCGTCAATCCATGGGTCTGTGAAACGGATATCACTGGTAAGGTTACCCATGTAGTTCACAATACTGTATATACCGAAGTAGTTGCCATGATGGTAATCGTTGCCATTAGGATCGTCACCGGCAACAGACCTCTTCTGGTTGAGTGACAGCTCTCCCACACGGTTGATGGTATAGTTAATATCCTCAGCTACCTCCGCCACACGGTCCTTAGCGCCCATCAACACTATTCGTGAGCCATAAACGCCGCAAAGGTCAGCGCGCTGGATGGTGTTCAGCAGGCGGCCGGCATAGATGGAGCAGAAACCGTACGGGGTGAAGTTGTCCTTTGCGGAAGGATTCTTACCAATCAGCTTAAGATACTCTTCCTCCTTATAAATCCTGTCTTTCTCGTATGTCACACCCTCGTACTGGAATGTCTCGTTACACACATACTGCAACTGGAAATAAGCACGCTCACGGTTGGAGAGGTTACGGTAGTCATCCAGTGTGATCTGTGACTCCAAGCCATAGTAGTCAGTACCGTAGTTGGTGATATTAAGCTCACGATAACCGTCCACCATTGAGAGGTTACCACCACCATAGATTCCGCCCACGTGTTCTGTACCAATGGAGATGAAGTCACGGTGGAAGACATCATACAGTGTGGCTGTGGTGTTGCCGAACACCGTAGTGGCATTGGCGTATGTAACATCACTGTTAGACGTCACATTACCACCGGCAAAGACAGCGTTTCGTATTGTTATACCACGCTCACCGGTTCCGTCTATCTCTGTGTCATATAGATCCAGCCATCCACCCTCGAAATGCCCTGTGCTCTTGGTTTTCTTTGGCAGGGTGTTGAGATAGTCGGTGGGTACATAGTCGTAGGGACCGTATGTAACGCCCTCGAATGTGACACTCTTACCGGGCTTGACCTGCAGATATGGAGCAACAACGACCTTACAGTCCTCCACGAGGTTGTCACCATTGCCGTCATTATAGTAATAGTAGTGGTGATTGGGTGAGCCGGTATTGATATTCTGCTGTGTCTTTTGGTTGAAGTAACCCTTGCTATATACAAAGCCGATATCACCGCCACCGAACACGTTGCCGTATTTATGCTCATCATCCATATCCTCCTCGGTACCTACCTCACCGCCGTGGATATGAACCTCTGTCTGTCCGAACACGTAACCGTCGGTATAAAGGCCGTTCTCACCGCCGTAGCCAAGGATGTTATAACCCTTACCGCCACCGAACACGTTGCGCATCACATGACCGTTAAACAACTCCACACGTGTCTTACCAAACTTATTGATGGCATTCAGCGTACGCAGAGAGCCGTTCTCTGTCACCGTACCCCTGCCCACCGTGGCTATCTCACCGCCGCCATGGACACTGTTACGTACTATACCACCATACATCACCACCATTGACGAGTCAACACCGCTCTTGTCGCTGTAGCCGCCACCGAACATGTTTCCACAGTCCTTAAGACGTCCGGCGCCAACACCGTCAGTCCATGTCTCGTCATCTATCTTCTCCTGGTATTCCCCGACGGCGGAACTATCGGGCACAGTATATACATAACCGATATAACCGTTGTTAAGGGTGAGGTTAGCAGTGCCAAAGACGGCGCCACCCTTAGTGCCCTGACCCTCACCGCCACCGTAGGCGTTACGCTGAACGGCAGGCACACCATTATAATAGCCATAGTCGGAAAGGGTTGCCTGAGAGCCCTTCACATAGCTGAGCTGAGCGAGCAGCGTATCCTGTGGCTGGTCTTTACGTATGCCAATGATGACATTTGTCTCGCCGAAGATATCATCGGGACCTGCCTCATATTCCTCGCCCTCATGGTTTCCCACATCGCCCTGCCAGCCGCCGCCGTAAACGTTACGCAGCGTACCGCCGGCGATAAACGCCGTCGTCCCGGCACGGAAGTGATTGCCGAAATCATCGGTAAGGTCACCAAAATCATCCAACACGTTTCCTACTGTTCCAGCGGCATAGAGGTCCTTCTTAACCGTGCCACCAAGCAGAGAGATATAGGTGGTGCCGTTGACGTCACCACTCTTGTCTGAACCCACAAGTCCTTTACCACCACCGTAGGCGTAATTATGTACTGTGGCTCCCTTGTGGATGATGACGTTGGTGTTATATTTCTTTCCGTCGTGACGGGCTATGGCAAGGTCGTTGTCAAGGCCGTCATCCGTATAGTCACCGCCAATGGCAAGAAGACTGTAATTCTCATTATAAAAATCCTTTGCCCTCCTGTAAGTGGTTACCTTGTTAGCGACACGGCCCTCCTCACCGCCGCCATATACCTCATATACCTCAGCGCCGTCAAGGAGGTTAACCTCTGTATATTGTGACCACGTGCCAAGACCGAAACCGGCGCCATATACCGTAGCCATATAGCGTGTGCCGTCTTTACCTACGGCACCGGTATATACGGGCACATCAATATTCACCTTACCATACATCACGCGGCGACTGTTGTTGTTGCCGCCATAGATGGCTCCCACACAGGCATTCTTGCCATGGTACTCCACATTAGCCTCGTATGCGTCGCAAACGTATTCGCTTATTTCTCCCTTGCCACCTCCGAAAATCTTGTTAAGCCTGATGGTTGAGCTGTCAGGGACATTTAATATAGTACGCCGGGTGAAACCCTCGGTAAGACTGGCACCGTGGGCATAGTTTATCTGACCTCTGAGAAGATCTACCACAGCCGTCACAGAGTCTGGATGGGCTTTTGCCTGTGCCTGTGTCTTCAGCATGCCGAGACCACACCATGCACCGGAGCCGAATACATCCATCTTCTTGAAGTTTTCCATCTCCTGCGGTATATCCACAAGCACATAACTGCGATCCTGCATGATGTCACGGTCGCTGTCGTCAGGATAACCCTGACCTGAGCCGTAAATGATTTTCACACGGTTGGTGGTGTCATTCTTAAGAACATCAGTGAGTGTCGGGCGGAAATTGACGAAAGCGCTCTCCATACGGGGCTTTGTGAAACCAGGACGGGCGGTGCCGAGGTTTTCCTCCGTAGCGTCAGTATCACCCGTAGTATATGTATAATCCTTAAACTTGGGGTCTTTATAGTCGTATGTACCGAAGCATCCGCCGAAGATAGCTTCAGCGCGTCCCTGGGTATATTCCACGTATGCCGACGCCTCTGTGAAATCCACATCGCTGCTCTGATAAACCATATCCTTAACCTCGTCACGCACCCTTACCATGAATGTGTCTTTACCAAAGATTCTGCCGCCAAGGTCATTGCCGCCATAGATAATATCACGCACAAAGGGGAAGCCATCACCGAATGTGCCGTCATCATTAAGCTGACGTCCCATATATGTCTCTGCATGTCCGAGGATATCGGCATTACAGGCTCCGCCAAAAGTATTGAATACGCGGCCGTTGCCGAGGTTGATGACTGTATTGCCGGCTACGGGAGCTATAAATCCGCCACCATAGATGAACTCACACTCAGCCATATCCTCGCTATGGTCTGCCGCTATGGTTACACCCTTGTTTTTGCCCCTGAGGTTGACGGTGCAGCTGTAATCAGGATTATACTTGTATGTCTTACCGTTAAATTCGTAGGTGCCGGAGGGGTCTGACTTACCAACAGGACCTCTCTCTCCACCTCCGAAGATCTGGAAGCAAAAGCCACGATTAAGATTTACTGTGGTGCTGCCCCATATCGTTGACTCCTTACCATATCCCCGCCAAACACGTTAAGGGCAGAGCCGAGCACGTCCATACCCTGCTGTCCGAGGATGACACCGGTCCGGCGCTCTGTGATGTGGAAAATACTCTGTTCGAGCAGGTTGTCGAGATACTGGCTCGCCTCACCAAACTCATTCTCCACAACACTGTCAAAGACACCGTACTCACCATAACGGTCAACGATGGTACTATTGAGGTTGACAACCACATTGCCGTTTACGTGACCACTGTTATAACAGCCACCATAGACGTTGCCACCTATCAGACGACGGCTGAGGTCATCCTCTGAGCTTTCCACTGGTGTGGAAAGGACTTCGGGGGTTACATTAGGCATCTCACTATATGTATCTGTAATGGGGTTGTATGTACGGCTGTCGATGGTGTTCCACTCAAGCAGCTTCGTCCTGTCATTTGGGTCTTTCCAACGTTTTGGCTGCAGCTTCAGACCCGAGAGGTTGAAGACAATCTTGTTACCTGTATCGGGGTCGGGGTCGCCTAACACACCACCTTCATAACGGGCGTTATACTTTGTCTCTGGGACGTATGCATTATTGGAGCCTCCCACAAGCTTATCAAAAATAATAACCGGGAAGTTGAAGTTCAGGACATACTCACCTTCTGTGTTTACGCTACCGATATTGCCACCGCAGAAGAACGATCCGAAATATGACGAATAAGGATCATAGTCCTGTGTCTCACCGTTAGCCCTGCTGTCAAACACAACACGGGGTTTGATACCCAACTCGCAGCCTTGCATATAGACAGCGAACTGCTCAGGGTCATTAAGATTAATCTTGCTGAACTTATGATTCTCACCATAGAGAAAAACAGAGTCTTTATACTGTTTTAACAATGTGGTATCTATCATGTTCGCACCGTTACTGCCAAGGAACACCTTATCTATATATACGTTGGAGCCGATCTTCAACTCAGCGCGCATCTCACGGTCGGGAGAGCGCAGCGTGGCGCTGTTACCACCACAATAGACACTGCCACCAACAATGGTTGGGGTATCATGACCCAACAGACGCACCGTAGTAGCCTCAGCATGAGGACGTACCTCATTGAGGGCGAGGGCAGACTTCATACCCGGGTCAGCGGGTGCCGCGATGCCCGCCTTGGCAAGGACGGAATCTGGGTTGTAATAGAAGTCACCATACAGAGGGGTGTTCTCCATGTGGGCGTCATCGGTGTATGGGTATGAACCGTTACCGCCGCCATAGACATCGCCAATAACATCATTGTGAATACCTACGGCACTACCGCCATACACGGTACCGGAAACGTCGTTTCCTCCATATACATTATTTACTTTGCCTGCAAAGATACTCACAGCCGCGGCATAGTCCTTAGGCAGCACAACAACGCCACCCTCTACACCTTCCATACCATTAACGGTTTCCATATACATCGGTCGTCTGTCGGGATTCACATCCGCCATACGGCAACCGCCATAGACATTGTTTATCTCTAAGTCATCAGAGGCAACAAGTAGAAATATGGCTTTCTCGTAAATCATATTGCCCCTGTTACCACCGGAGTAGAGATTACGTATCTTTCCCTTACGCAAATGCCACGTGGGACGTATTGCCATAGCAGCCTTGTTATTGCCACCAAAGACACGTGAGAACTGATAAGCGTCACTGGTTACGGTGTTCTCACCGGCTCCACCAAGCTGATAGACACCCATGCGCCTCAGGCGACCCTCGTCCTCAAGGATATTGTTTCCAAGAGAGTCCTTTATCTCTGTTGAGATGGCACTGGGGTTGTCAATACAGATGTCAGTCGCCTGGGTGACGGTAACATTATTGCCGCCGCCGTAGGCAATGACTATAGAGCCACCACGTATCTCAAGGTATGCCTTACCCACCTCAGGCATCACAAACGGTGTCTGGCTAACGGCGATAGTGTCATCGCCATTCTTGGCAAGATAGCCGTCACTGCCTGATGTATATGTGTAGTCGCCGTTACCGCCGCCGAAGACGGTGCCTAAATAAATGTGATATGGCTGGGTGATAGAGTCTTTGCCGGCTATCTGAGTGGTATCCTTACGCTCTGCCGTTGTCAGCACGAAAGCGTTACGGGTGTTGTCGATATTATTCCTTGTAGTGTCACGTAACTCCTTGGGCAGGTAATGGGACGCACCTATGGTGCCGGAGATGTCATTACCACCATAGACATAGTTGATGAGTATGTCGCCGGTCTGATGCTCACCGTCGATATGAACAAACGCACTGCCGCCGACATTGGCCTGGCGTGCTCCGGCAAAGACATTGCCGTCGATATTACCGGCAGAGACCGTGACATGGGTCCTGCCCCCAAGGTCACCCGCGTTACCGCCACCATACACATTGCCCTTAATGCTTATCTGGGCATTAACAGCCGTGACGGTGAATATTGTGACTATGCTTGTAAATATTCCTTTCAACATCTTTCAACTTTCATCATTCAATATTCAACTTTCAACTCCCAATTGTCAGAGTCGGATTGTCAAGATCCGGTTCTGAGAGCATATATAAATAGGTGGGCTTTACTAACAGAGTGACAGAGTAGATATGCCCACGCTCCATGTTATGCTGTCCAAATATTTCAAACAGGTTTATAGTGTTCTCTGATACGCAACGCTCACGCAACAGGTTGCCATACTTGTCATATACGTCGTATGTGCTGCGGAGAATGAAATAGCCGTGATAGTCGGGCACGAAACACTCCATGAAGTCGCAAGGGGTGGTGTGAGAGAGTGTCACCTCACCATCGTATATCGGCTCCATGGCAGCGTCAGCGCTGCTGTTGTCTGCGGTGAACTGGATATTTCCTACTATAGGCGACATATTATTAGTGTTCTGACGCAGCGTCACAACAGCATTGTATTTGGATTTTACTGTTGTACCGCTTTCATCGCCTATTGCCTTCATCTCAAGTTTGCGGAGCTTGATGGTACGCAGGTCATCATACTCCTCGTCCACGATGAAACGGAAACGTAAAGCGGAATAGATATGGTCGAAGAGCAGGAAGAAATAGTTATGGGTGTTTTCCGCAAGGTTCATCCTCGCCTTGAACTGCCCTGTAGAGAGCCCTGTCACCGTCTCCGGACCCGTTCCGTCCTTAGCTCCCACTATCACACACACATCATGATGCGACAAAGTGCCCAGACCATTGATGGTCAGCACTGCGCCATTGCTGTAAGTGCCATTGGCGGCAATAGAGGCAGACGTTGCGGCATCCTTTGGTATAAAGCCGTAGAGGTAATAGTCGCCGGCACTTGTTATCTCGTTACTCAGCCTCCATTGGTCAGCATGATTGAGGAAGAAGGTGTTTTGATGGGGGTCGGAGATATTCTGAGTGAAGAACACCTCTATGGAAGAGCGGCTGAGATCTGTCAGCCCCACAAACTGGCCACTGATGTAATCATAGGTGACATAACCCGAAGGAGGAGTCCAGGCGCGGGTTTCTCCTGACGGCCACTCGTCAACGAACGATGACACGCTTGACTTTAACTCGAACGTAGCCTTATCAACCGACTGATTTACAACATCATCCGTATCTTCACCGGAACAAGCGACAAGCATTGTCGCTGCCAGCATTCCCAAATATATAGTCCTAAGTGTCTTCAACTTCAATAATCAATTTTCAATTCTTAATCTTCAATTTTCAATATTCAATTTTCAATTTAACAACTACCAATTATACACAGCATGATTTCCTGTGTCCACCACCCAGGGTGTGAAAGCGGACTGGACATTGTCAATGCTCACGCTGCCATCCTTATGTATCTTGAATATGTATGTATATCTGTAGCCGGGGAGCCAGTCCATATATGCCGCCGGAACGGTTGTATTCTTTGGCTCGTCGTTGATGCTCACATTCAAAGTGTAAGTACCTTGATTGACGGCGGGAAGGACGGTGTACCAGTATTTCTCCGGCGCTGAGCCTTCTGAAGCATTAAGATAAGTGTCCAGGGCATCGTAATAGTCCTGCGTTAAGGCAGAAAGCCCGGACGGGGTATTGTCGGTGACGGCAAAGGACTCCACAGTGGCTGTGCCGGTGAGTGGGTAACTGACTGTCACCTCACCCTTGTTTTCTATCAGTCCACCGTCAAAGGGTTTAAAACTCTTGTTTGAAATATATGTTATAGGCTTATCGTCTGGATCTTCAAAGGTAAATATAAACCGTACGTATGCGAACGGTTTCTTAAACTGCATCTGCACCGGCTGGCGGTAACGCCTGTCGGGGTAGCTGACATTGTCACTGAACCACAGTTCAGAATAATATGGGGTGTTTGTCTCATGCTGCGCGTCGGAGGCGTCAGCCATGAATGTGACATCAAGGGTCTTGGTGTCTGTACCGCTTATTGTGGCGGTATGGGAAGCCGTGGAGGGAGCAAGGGCACCGAAACGGTATGCCTTGGCTGAGAGGTCCCAGTATTTTATTGTCTGGCTGCTGCCGTTGACGTATTCCCAGCTGTTGGTGTTGGAGGTACTGGCAGCCGGCTCCCACCATGCGGAGTAACCGTTGATGACGGTCTGATAACTGGTATAGCTGCCATTGCTCACCGCGTCGTTCTTATATGCCCACACGCGGAAAGTACCTACTCCGGCGTCGTGCAGACCCGTTGCCGCACGTGTTGACACCTCCTGCTGCTCCTTCAAGCCGCCACTGAACACTATAGGATTGTCAGTAGGCTTCACCACAGCCGGTGATGTCTCATCATCACTACCGGAACATGATGAAAAAAGAACAAGCGTCATAAGACCCATGAAAACCACAGGTCTTACAACGCTCATTCCTATTATGTTATTCAAGTTTCGCATTCGCTCAACTTATGTAATCAATGTTTAATGTTGAATGTTTAAAGTTGAAAGTGATATAGTTTTGATAATAGTCAGTAACAAATCAAATTCACTTTAAACATTCAACTTTTCTCTTTCAACTTAATTGAATTATCCAACCTTGATAACCTTGACAGCATAGGTGCGGTTAAGGTTGCTGTACTTCTTGTAGTATGTACCAGCGGCAAATGCTGTTGTAACCTTCTGAGTGCAACGAGCATCGCTGTAGTAGATATTCTCATCTGAATCTACCCAGTCAATCGGAGCCTCTGTCAGTACCACAGCTGTGATAACATCAGAAGCGGCAGGAGTACCGGTGGTGTAGTCATATACGTAAGCGTATGTCTTACTTGCAGCAACAGTCAGTTTGGCAGCCTGACCGGCAGTAACTGTAATGTTGTTGCCATCCTCACCAGGAATAGCTGTTACGGTGTAGTCAGCTGTAG
>JAGDAU010000163.1 GCA_017959365.1 Prevotella sp. | reverse complement strand
CAAAAGAATAATAACACCTTATTATATTATAGAGGAAGCCAACCATCAGATTGGCTTCCTCTATATTTATAAAAATAACACTTCATAACTATGAGAAGATTATCTACACTTATTATTCTTTTATCCGTTGCCTGCATGATGGCAATGGCACAGATAGAGATCTCACCCCGCGCGCAGGTGATGATTAAGAACAGCAAGACTGCACGCAGCAGTCAGACCCAGCGTGCCAAGTCTGCCAATAGCGCAGAGCAGCGACTGACATTCGTTGTCAAGGTGGCAGAAAACAACGGAGCACAGACCTTTGCCAAGATGAAGGAGCTTGGCGCCGTCGTGCAGGCTAAGATAGGCCGTCAGGCTGTAATAAGCATACCAGCCAGCAGCGTCGATGAGCTCTGCCGCATAGAGGGCATCCAGCGCATCGCTGAGGGTCAGAAAGGTAAGAAAAAGACCGATGTAACACTCGTTGAGACAGGTGTCAACCTCATCAACGGCTCTACCGAGGACACTCAGACAGCTTATACCGGCAAGGGTGTTACGATAGCCATCCTTGATGAGGGTTTTGACTTTCAGCATATCGCATTTAAGGATGCTGAGGGCAACAACCGCATCAAGTGCGTTTATGTATTAGGCGACACCGATGGTGCCGGTAAGAAGATGAGCATTGAGGATCCGGAGGCTGGCACGATAGAATTCCCCGGTTTGGTATATGACACACCCGAACTTATCGCCACCCTTACCACCGACAAAGAAGATGAAGTTCATGGTACTCATACTGCCGGTATCGCCGCAGGAGCCCGATCACCATTAGGCTTCCAGGGCATGGCACCCGATGCCGACCTCGTGTTGGTTGCTTTTGGCAAGGTCGCTACAGCAAAAAAAGGAGATGACAATCTTGATGTTGATGACTATATGGTAACAGGAATGGCTTTCATCAATGAATATGCAGTACGCAACAATAAGAAGCTGGTGTTCAGTTTCAGTGCCAACCAGCATGACGGTCCACACGATGGCACCGGTCCGGTGCCAGAGGCCGTAGCCGAGCTGTCTCAAAATGCTATCCCCATCATCTCTTCAAGCAATGAGGGTGACGAAAGGATTTACCTGTATCATAAGTTTTCGACCGAGCAGCCTTCCTTCAAGGTGTCATTCGACAAAAGTGTAAAGAGTGATTTTAGCGGATTTGATGATTGGGATCTGTCAGGCATAGCAAGCACTACTGCCGGCTACGAATATGGCGAATATGGCGATGAGGGCGATGAGGGCGATGAAAATGACGAGGACATCATGGAGGAGAGTCTCCTGATGGTTACCCGTAGCACCGACAAAAATGCCAATCTTACCCTTAAGGCGACAATTTTCCAGTTTGACAAAGAAACTTACAGCATCATTGGTGATGTATATGAAATAGGTGAGTGGAATTTCCAGTCACTCATCAGCGATGGCCCGGCACTGCTCTCAAGTGAAGATAATGCCGAGTTGGCACAGTATTTCACTGGCCAACTGGGCTGTGCGGCTCTCTATTCCTCTACAGGTAAGTTAGGTATGGGTCTGCAGAGCTATGGATATACCGAACCTGGATATTGTATAAAATTAGAGATATCTGGCACTGAGGGTACAGAAATCGACTCATGGTTTGAGGGTTCAGGCTTTAATAGCACTTATGAGGGCTTTGCCTTTGGCTCTGCCGAGAAGTCGGCAGGCGACTGGAGCTCCACGCCGTCATGTATCAGCGTTGGTGCCTACTGCGCAAATAACGTTGAGCGCAAAACAAATGGTGAGGAGGAGGAAGACCCCCAATTCTCCGTAGGCAAATACGCAGATTTCTCCAGTTACGGCACTATGCTCAACGGCGTGACACAACCCACGGTCAGCGCACCAGGTGTCCACGTAGTGTCATCATTAAATACCTATGCTATAGATCCGGAAGATCGGTCAGACAAGATGGCATGGGACGGCTGCTACTATGGAGCAGAGAGCGGCACCTCGATGTCATGTCCAGTGGTGAGCGGTATTGTGGCTCTGTGGCTGCAGGCAAACCCCGACCTCACACTGAGCGATATCAAGGAGGTGATGCGCGAGACCAGCGTCAACGACTCCTTCACGGCAGAGGACCCTATCCGTTGGGGATATGGTAAGATTAATGCTGCCAAGGGTCTGGAGTATATCACCCACATGACCGGCATCAACGAGATTTCCACCTCAAATGCGAAAGTCAACGGCATAATATATGACCTCAGCGGCCGCCGACTCAATGGCAAGCCGCAGCGCGGCATGTATATCATGGACGGCAGAAAATATGTCGTCAAATAACAATATAGAGCAAGTATATAGTATAAAGCGGTCGGATGAATAATCATCCGACCGCTTTATGTATTTTAGCATATCCCCGGGTTAATATCCCGGGTTTTGTTTTAGGTTTTTGTTTTCTGCCAGGGCATCGCTTGGTATGGGGAAGACGATGGTGTGGCGGTCGCCCTCGTTGGCCAACTGCGGGCGCATGTCGTATGAGGTATGGAAACGGTCAAAACGGATAAGGTCGTTGCGTCGCCATCCCTCCCACATCAGTTCCAGGAGGCGCTCCGTGAGGATATTATCGAGTGTGGCTTCTCGTGTAGGCATTTCAGCACGCTCTCTGATGCTGTTGAGGTCAGCAGAGCCGTCACCACCGTTTCTCACCTCTGCCTCAGCCCTCATCAGCACGGCATCACCAAAACGGAAGAGAACGATATCGTTGCTCTGCAGTTTGCCGTCAGCATAGGCAAGCATGTCTGGCTCGTATTTCCTCATCCTTGCTCCACCAGTCTTCTCGTATGGCGATCCGGTGAGGTCAACGGCCACAGCGGTAGGTTCATAGTAGAGTGGTGTGCCATCGGCAAGCTTTACCGTCTCATCATTTACGTAAACATATTCATAGAAAAAGTTCTCATACCACCTCTTGTCTATCTCCGGTGTACCGTAACCGTATGCCTTCACTGTGCTTAGTGTTGCCGAGGTGCCGTTTTCTGCTGCCATGCCCATGGCAGAACCCTGTGCATAGTGCCTTGAGCGGAAGGCATACATATACATATTGGTATAGAGCAGTTTGTCCATTGGTATGGTGAAGATATTCTCCCTGCTTCCCTCATTATGTGTAGAGAAGTTGTTTCCATAGTGGTCTTCCAGCATATAGCCACCTTCTATCTCCAGCTGATTGCAATAATATATACAAGCCTCCCATGCGTTCATCTGCTTACCATTGACGTTGAACAGCAGGTCTTTGCCCGACAACCTCGCGCCATCAGTCCAGTCGCTGTCGGCATATACCTCTGCATTAAGCATCAGTTTGGCAAGCAGGAACCATACCACGGGGCGCGTCATGCGGCCGTAGAAGGAGCCTTGTTGGCTGCTGTGATAATCGGGAAGCAAATCACAGGTTTCCTGAAGCTCGCTAACAATAAACCGGAAAACCTCTGCCCTGGGCAGCTGCTTCACTTCCTCTACGTCGGTATCAGCATCTGTCGTCACCGGTATATTGCCCCAGAGATCCATGATATAGAAATAATACATTGCCCTGACAGCCCTCAGTTCTGCAATGTCAATTTCAGCCCTAAAGTCGCCTAATATGTCTTTGTGGTCAGTAATCGTCTTTATATGCCGGTTGCACATCATCACCACCTTATATAAATAGTTCCACGTACCCTCAAAGGGGGCGTCAGACTCAGTCCATGCATGATAATACAGATTTTGCCACAGTTCTCCGTCATACCAGTCACCACCTCTGGTTGGAAGAATTGCCTCATCTGTTGTAAAGGTGTTAAGGTCATATACCCCTCTGAAAGTGCCTTGCAGCCCCTGACAGTCGCTACTACCTCCTATATAGTTGTATATTGATGCCAGAGTGCTCAGTTCTAAAGAGTTGATGTCCTGATAAGCTGACTCTTCCTCAATCGCAGACCGTGGATTCTCGCTAAGGCATGATGTGAGCGTAAGAGCAGCCACCGGTACGGTTATCAATGTATGAAAAAAATATCTGGTCTTCATAAATACTAAAATCTATGGTAAATGGTAAATGGTTAGTGGTAAATCGTAAATAGTAAATAGTTAGAACTTCAAACTCACCGCAACGCTGTAGGAACGGTACAACGGATAGCAGCATTTATCATCTATGCCGAGTGTAGGATTAACTACCGAACTGTTAATCATCGGTGTCAGTCCGTTATAACTCGTTATGGTGCCTATATTATTTACCGAGCAGCTCACTCTCAGTCCACTGATATACTTGGTGTTGCGCAAAGGCACGTTCCAGCCTATGGTGAGATAGTCGAAGTTAAGATAATCACCGCTCTTGAGCCAGTAGTCAGTGACTGTCTGATCACTGATATTCTTTTCCGGAGCGCCTCTCATAACATTATAGTCCGGGAATGACGCCATATTCATATAGGTCAGTGACGTGCCGTTGTAAATCTTATGACCAAAAGCACCATTCATCTGGAGGGAGACATCAAAATCCTTATACCTGAAACTGATATTGGAGCCGAGCATCATCTTAGGCATCGCCTGTCCGGCTATGTATCTGTCGCCGCCATCCTCGATGTTTTCTATTCCGTTATGGTCTAAGTCGGCAATGCCATAGCTGTAAGTGCCATCAGCATTCTCTACCAACCCAGTGCAATGAGGCAGGTAAAACACTCCGAGAGGCTGACCAACTATCTGATATACAATGTTGTTGTCACCACCATGGAAACCGGCGCCGTCCAGACCTCCTATAGGTGTTATATCAGACGCTGTCATCTGAGTACCCTTGTAAACTCCTGAGAGTGAGATGAGTTTATTTTTCTGGAATGCCATATTGACGTTGATATCCAGTTCCATATCCCTTGTCTGCAGCGGCGTCACGCCAACGCCTATTTCAAGTCCCTGGTTGCTCATCTTGCCGAGGTTGGCAATCCATTTACTATAAGGATATGGCGGTACCGGCACATCGTATTCATACAACATATCTCTGGTCTTGGAGTAGTAATACTCCGCTGTGAGCACAAGACGGTTGTCCAACAGACCTATATCAGTACCGATATTGAATGTGGAGCGTGTCTCCCATTTCAAGTCGGGGTTGACATTTGACAGCGAGGAGAATATAACCCTCTGTTCCTCATTCCATGTCACTCTGCCAGCAGGTTTGAGCAGCCTAAGCGAATTGTAAGACTCTATGCCACCCAAATTGCCGGAGAGACCGTAGCCGGTACGCAGTTTGAGCATGCTTATCTCATCCACACCTATCAGATAGTCTTCTTTCTTCACATCCCATTCTGCCGACACCGATGGGAAATATCCCCATCTGTTATTTTTGCCAAACATCGAACTGCCGTCAGCTCGGAGGCTTGCCTTAAAGGTGTATTTGCCATAGAGGGTGTAGTCACCGCCCACGAGGAATGACGCCAATGACGGACGGTCGTAGTCGCTACCTGTGCCACCGTATGGTATGGTGGATGCCGCGCCTAAATTATCATAACCCAACTCATTGGTTGTAAATCCCTTAACTGTTGTCCAGAAGCCCGACTTCGTGGTGCGCTGATATTCACCGAGTGCTATGAGGTTGAGGTCGTGCCAGCGTGAGAATTGCTTATGCCATTTAAGCAGTCCGTTTACGATGATGTTGTTGGTTTTTCTCTCCTGTCGGTAGGCCTCTCCCTGTGCCCAGTCCCATGTGGGCAGGAAGCGTGCGTTCTCGTCGCTGGTATAACTTAATGCTCCAAACGCTCTGAAGTTGAGCTGTTCGGCTGCTCTCTTAAGCAGCAGGAAGTCAAGCGAGATGTGTGTGCTGACATTAATCGACTTCTCGTCGTCTTTCTGTCTCATCAGTGCGGCAGGATTGCCTATCTGAGATGCGTTGGCATTCTTGACCCATCCGCCACCTTCCTTCTGCTGGTCTGATAAGGTGGGGTTCATAGAGGCTGCCGAATAGAAGAGTTTCCAGTCATCAAAAATATATTTGTTTTTCTGTGTGCTGCCTAACACACCGAGGTCAATTATCAGCCTGTCATCGAAAGCCTTCTGGTGAAGATCTATCTTTGCCACGAAATTACGGAAACTGTTTACTTTTATAACAGTATTGTGTATCTGGTAACCTATTGAGGCACGGTAATTAGAGGCTTCGGTACCGCCACTGAACGCAACATGATTGTTCTGGACGACACCTGTGCGGACGGGTACCTTAAGGAAGTCGGTGTTATACCCACCGTCAAGATAGTCGTATCCTCTTGCCTCCGCGTTACTCAGATACCCGTTTCTGTCAAGCATTTTGAGATTTTTGTAAACACTCTCAAAACCCAGACTGCCATCGTACGAGATCTGGAATTTTGAGGTTTTACCCTTCTTCGTTGTCACTAAAATAACACCGCTTGCACCACGTGATCCAAATGGTGCCGTCTCTGCCGCGTTTTTCAGGATTTTAAAACTCTCGATATCAGCCGGGAATATGTTACTCAGAGTTGATAGGTCGCTATAGACGCCGTCGATGACCACCAGCGGGTCGTTGCCACCTGTCAGCGACGTGGTACCTCTCACTCGCACCGATGAGAGCATAGCCATTCTGTCGGCTCCGGAAGATACGCTCACACCGGCTGCCTGACCGCTCAAGGCATCAAGTGAATTGGTGAGCAATCCTTTGTTCATCCTCTCTGTCGTCACATTGTCCACAGAGCCACCTAAAACCTTTCTACCGGGAATAGTATCTGTATTTTGAGCGTTGACACCAGACACACCAAGTAGAGAAAAGAAAGCAACTGCTGTAATATAATTTTTCATAGTCTAAATATTTTCTTAAGGAAAAAACGTCGTAAAACACTTGTTTACAGCGAATAAAAAGTAGTCCGACCGGGAATCGAACCCGGATCAAAGGTTTAGGAAACCTCCGTTCTATCCATTTAACTATCGGACCCCAAAAACAGGAACCCGCCTAAAGCACATCAATTCTTGCAGACGGCATTCCCTTCTTTTATCGGTGCAAAGATACATATTTATTTTCATTCTGGAAAATATTATGTGATTTTTATTTAAAAATTAAACTTTAAGTTGATAAAAACGTCAAATAAACGTTATGAATCGATTTATTTCTTTTTTTGTGTGCCTGCTAATGATGAGCATGGCACAGTTAGCCAATGCCCAGGGGGTTGTAAAGGGTAAAGTATTAGACAAGACAACAAATGAACCCTTGCAGTTTGTTAACGCATACATTACCCAGCCGGGAAGCGAGAACATAATAAAGGGTGCTATAACCGACGTTAACGGGCATTTCACCATCAACGGGCTGGCATTCGGCAAATACCAGCTTAAGGTGTCGTATGTGGGATATAAGGAGATTGTCCGCACGTTCACACTGTCCCAGACTCATGCTACAGAGAATTACAACTTGCTGTACCTGAGTGAGGATACTCATTTAATGCAGGAGGTGACCGTGGTAGGACAACGCTCTGAGATGAAGTTAGAGGTTGACAGAAAGACTTTCAGCGTTGACCAGCAGATAAGCAATGCCGGAGGCGACGCCCTCGACGTGCTTGAGAATATCCCGTCGGTGGAGGTTGACAACGACGGCAACGTCTCACTACGCGGCAACTCCAGCGTAGAGGTATGGATTAACGGACGCCAGCAGGGACTCACATCCGACAACCGTGGTGATATCCTACAGCAACTGCCAGCAGAGAGCATCGAAAGGATAGAAGTTATCGACAACCCATCAGCCAAATTCTCGGCAGAGGGCAGCGCCGGTATCATCAATATCGTGCTTAAGAAAGACCGTAAAGCGGGGTACTATGGCAGCATACAGGCAGGAGCCACTACATTGGGAGGTGCCAATACCAGCTTTAACATCAATTACAACAGCAAACGCTTTGATTTCTATCTTAACACCAGTTACCGCCACCGCTCTGGTCATGGCGGTGGCATGAGCCGCCAACAGTTCCTCCATACCAATGAGTATCAGAACTATGACCAGCGGCAGGACAACATTGGCAACAACCTCTTCAACCGTGCCGGACTGACATGGCATATCACACAAAAAGATGACCTCTCGCTCAACGGTATGCTCATGCATGGAGTACGCAAATCGTGGAGCGCCACACCATATCATTACGGCATCATAGGCGCTGCGCAAGACACAAAGGTCATGCTGCGCGACAGCCGTTCACGATCACTGATGAACATGTACTATGGCGAGTTGAACTACCGTCATAATTTCTCTGACACCCATTTCCTTGAACTCGTGGCTGGTCTGCACCGTTGGAAGTCTGACGAAAACAATTATTACCGTGACTCCACAGAGTATCTGCTCACCGACGATGACACAGAGTACTCCTATCAGCACATGCCCTTCGATATAAATAACAGATCTTTTGAACTGAAGGCAGACTACGAGAACCAGCTGAGCAAGAGCGTCAAACTGCAGGCTGGATATAACGGTAAACTCTCTCATGAGAACACGCCACAACAGTCATTCAACGACAATACCTGGGAAGGCTTGGGAGCCACAGAAGATAAACTCTACTTCAACCGCTTCATTTACGACATGGACATACATGCCCTCTACGCCACTCTCACCATGAACTTCGGAAAATTCGGCATTATGGGCGGAATGAGAGGTGAGTACTGGAAAGTTAACACTGAGTCGTACACATGGGATCAGGAGCATGACCCATCGAAGAGGGAGAAACCGTTTAAGAAGGATTATTTTGAGTTGTTCCCAAGCGT
>JAGDAU010000162.1 GCA_017959365.1 Prevotella sp. | reverse complement strand
GGAACAGTGCAATGCCAACAAGGGCGTCACGACCATAGTGGCTTTCAGGGTAAATAACTCCACCATTTCCCTCGCCGCCGATGACTGCATTGACGTCTTTCATCTTTGTCGTCACATTGACTTCACCTACAGCTGCTGCGCTGTATTTGCCACCATGCTTCTCCGTCACATCGCGGAGGGCACGTGTTGATGAGAGGTTGGAAACGGTAGCACCCGGCGTATGGCTGAGTACATAGTCAGCGACGGAAACCAGTGTGTATTCCTCACCAAACATCTTGCCGTCCTCTTGGATGAATGCCAGTCTGTCAACGTCAGGATCGACAACGATGCCAAGGTCGTAACCGCCGCCTTTCAGTGCATCCATGATGCCACCGAGGTTCTTCTCCAATGGCTCCGGATTGTGTGCGAAGTCACCGTTAGCCTCTCCGTTGAGGAAGGTGTATTTGACGCCCAGCCTGTCTAACAGACCAGGAAGGATGATACCGCCAACGCTGTTGATAGAGTCAACGACAACATTGAAGCCGGCTTTCTTAACAGCCTCGGCATCAACAAGTTTCAGATTCATGACGGCATCGATATGGCGCTCGTCAAAGCTTTCCTCGCAGTACTTGCCGATATGGTCAACATCAGCATATTCAAATGCCTCGGCCTCTGCTATTGCCAAAACCTCGTTGCCATCGGCAGCGGTAAGGAATTCGCCCTTGTTGTTCAGAAGTTTCAGGGCGTTCCAATGGCGTGGGTTGTGTGATGCTGTGATTATGATACCACCGTCAGCACCAGCCATTGTGACTGCAAGTTCTGTGGTAGGCGTTGAAGCCAAGCCGATGTTTACGACATCGTAACCCATGCCGAGAAGGGTTCCGCATACAACATTCTTGACCATCTCGCCGGAGATGCGGGCATCGCGGCCAACAACAATCTTGTTGGAGCCGTTCGGCGTTGACTTGCGGATAAATGTGGCGTACGCCGTTGTGAACTTTACAATGTCTAATGGATTCAGCGTGTCACCCGTCTGGCCACCTATAGTGCCACGGATGCCTGAAATAGATTTAATAAGTGACATAATTTATAATCCTCTTTCGTAAGTTATATCATAAAAGCATGCATATACATTACTTGATGCATATGCCTGTCCTTGGTTATGTGGTACAATTAATTTTACGTGTGCGACCTTCTCATCCTTAGTTTGTGGACGTCCGAGCTTTATATATGTAAGTGGTACAAGCCAGCCCGTAGGAACCTGATTGCTGCCATATGTGTTCGCCATTACGCCAAATACAAAGGTGGCATAGAAGGAGCCGGACAGATTGCGTACTGTGAACTTGTCATAGCTTAATGCTCTTGCGAAGGTTCCGTCATTGAATGTCTGGAGTGAGTCTCCGTTAATGTTCCACTCGTAATATCGGCAGAGAACATCTCCGCTTTCCCCGTCTTTCAGTTTCTCGCCACAGCCTTTTTCCACTATCTGCATGTATATGCCGGAGCTGGCAAACAATACATACTCATTCTTCTCTACTGAGGTAGAATCACCCTGACTGTGGAACTGCTCTTCGCTGATGGAATTGATTCCATGCTTGTATATGTAGTCGTTTATGCGGTTGTTTTCATATTCTTTCTGCTCTGCATACGTTTCTGTCTTTTCGCATGAAGAGGCTATGCCGCATAGGATTACTGCGCAGAGGTATAATGGTAAGTACTTTTTCATAATTTGTCTTTATATGCCTGTATTGCTTTTCTCGTTGTTAATTCTGCTTCTTGAAGGGTGCAAAACAGACGGCCGCCTGCTGCATTCTTGTGTCCTCCGCCGTTAAAGAACTCTGCCGCCATCTCGTTGCATGGGAAGTCATCAACCGAACGAAGACTAATCCATATTAGGTTCGGCTTCTCCGTGTCTTCCCTAAGTGATATGGACAGACGATGGCCCTTGATTTGCAGTGGGATATTAACCAAGCCCTCGGCATCGCCCTTTTTGAAATGAAAACGTTGCTGCTCGTCTTTTGAAATGGCGTAGTACGAAGCGCGAAGAGGTGTCAGAATCCTTAGTTTCTGGTAAAGTATATAGCCTGACAGCCGTAACCTGTCTATGCTGAAGACATTATATACGTTACGGTATATTCTGTCTTTGTCAATTCCTTTTGAGAGAAGTTGGGCTATGATGAAGAATATTTCAGGGCGTGTGCTGTTAAACGAGAAACTGCCCGTGTCTGTCATCATGCCGCAATAAATGCATTGAGCCATTTCGATTGTCATCGCCTCATAGCCCCCTAACTGCCATATGAGTCTGAAGACTATCTCCGAGGTGCTGGAGAGTGGGGGATAGGAGATAACGACATCTGCAGGTACATCTGGGCCTAAATGGTGGTCTATAAGCAGTTGCCTGCCATGATAGCCATTGGTTACTTCTGCTGCGAGTTCGTCTCCTATGCGCGAAATGGTGTTAAGGTCCAAGAAGCAGGCTAAATCAGCCTCCTTTAGCAGATCTT
>JAGDAU010000161.1 GCA_017959365.1 Prevotella sp. | reverse complement strand
TGCACATTGGCCATCTGTGTGGAATAATGATGCTGCGCCACCTGCAAAGCTGCGGTCACAAACCGATAATCCTCGTTGGCGGTGCAACAGGTATGATTGGCGACCCATCAGGTAAGAGCCAGGAGCGCAACCTGCTTGATGCTGACACACTATACCACAACCAGGAGTGCATCAAGGCTCAGGTCGCTAAATTTCTTGATTTTGAGACAGACGCACCCAACAAAGCGGAATTGGTAAACAACTACGACTGGATGAAAGACTTCACCTTCCTTGATTTCGTACGCGAGGTAGGAAAGCACATTACCGTCAACTATATGATGGCAAAAGACAGCGTAAAAAAACGTCTCAACGGTGAGGCACGCGACGGACTGTCATTTACAGAATTCACTTACCAGCTAATTCAGGGATACGACTTCCTGCACCTCTATCGCACCAAGGGTTGCAAACTGCAACTTGGCGGCAACGATCAGTGGGGAAATATGACTACCGGCACAGAACTGATACGCCGCACCATGGGAGCCGATGTTGAGACATTTGCTCTCACATGCCCCCTGATTACCAAGAGCGACGGTAAGAAATTCGGCAAGACAGAAAGCGGAAACATCTGGCTCGACCGTAACCGCACCACACCATACAACTTCTATCAGTTCTGGCTCAACGTGAGCGATGAAGATGCTGAGAGATACATCAAAATCTTCACATCGTTGGAGAAAGATGTGATTGACGGTCTCATAGAAGAGCACAAAGCAGACCCCGGACGCCGCATACTGCAACGCAGATTGGCAGAGGAAGTAACTTTACTCGTTCACTCACAAGAAGACTTAGAGATTGCTAAAGAGGCATCCAGCATACTCTTCGGCAAGGGAACCAAGGAGACACTCCTGAAGTTTGACGAGCCAACACTGTTGAGTATCTTTGCCGGCGTACCTCACTTCGTGATGGACAAATCCGACCTTGGCAAACCAGCCGTTGAACTCTTTACCTCAGAAGCAATAAACATCTTCCCAAGCCGTGGAGAGATGCGTAAGCTCGTACAAGGCGGCGGTGTGTCACTCAACAAGGAACGTCTTACAGCCTTCGACCGCCCCATTACAGCCGATGACCTTATTGGTGGTAAATACTTACTTGTTCAAAAAGGCAAGAAAAACTATAATTTCATCACGGTAAGATAAATAAAAGCAAAAATATCACTAAAAATTTGGTGGTGGAGCAAAAAAGTAATAACTTTGCAGCCTAAATATAGAGGTTCGATTGTCCTATGGTGTAATGGTAGCACAACAGGTTTTGGTTCTGTTTGTGGTGGTTCGAATCCGCCTGGGACAACAAGAAGGTCCGCAACGCAATAGTGTTGCGGACTTTCTTTATAATCCAAATATTAAAAAAAACATAAATCAGAGTGTTATTATTTTGATATGTCTGACAAATGTCTTAACTTTGTGCGAACAAGAAATCACACCTATTATATAATATATAATTAACCTAAATAAATAAAACGAATATGGCAAATTTTAAGAATTTTTCTCTTGAGGGGAAAAATGCATGGATCACAGGCGCCTCTTACGGCATTGGTTTCAATATCGCCAAGGCATTTGTAGAGGCAGGTATCGACAACATTATCTTCAATGACATTAACGAGGCTGCTCTTGAGCGCGGTCTTGCCAACTACAAAGAGGCTGGCATTGAAAACGTACACGGCTATGTGTGCGACGTTACCGATGAGAACGCTGTCAAGGCACTTGTTGAGAAAATCCACGCTGAAGTAGGCAAGATTGACATTCTGGTAAACAATGCTGGTATCATCAAGCGCATACCTATGCACGAGATGAAACGTGCTGAATTCCAACAGGTGATTGACGTTGACCTGGTTGCTCCTTATATCGTCAGTGCCGCTGTGCTGCCTGAGATGATGGAGCGTCGTGAGGGTAAGATTATCAATATCTGCTCTATGATGAGTGAGCTCGGACGTGAGACAGTATCTGCTTATGCTGCTGCCAAAGGTGGTCTTAAGATGCTCACACGCAACATCTGCTCTGAGTACGGAGAGTACAACATCCAGTGCAACGGCATTGGTCCGGGTTACATCGCAACACCTCAGACAGCTCCGCTGCGCGAGCGTCAGGCAGACGGCAGCCGTCATCCGTTTGACAGTTTCATCTGCGCCAAGACTCCTGCCGGCCGCTGGCTTGACCCAAGTGAGTTAGGTGGTCCTGCTGTTTTCCTTGCATCCAAGGCATCAGACGCCGTCAATGGTCATGTACTGTATGTTGATGGTGGTATCTTGGCTTACATCGGCAAGCAACCATAAATCCTAATGACCGATTTGGGTTATAGGATAATAAAACTAAAGGCGCATCAAATGATGCGCCTTTAGTTTTATCAGAAATATTTACAATTATTTGTTTACTGCATCAGCGAGCTCAGCACCGGCCTTGAATTTCACAACCTTCTTAGCAGGAATCTGAATCTTTGCTTTTGTAGCAGGATTGATACCCTCACGTGCCGGGCGCTCAGCAACGGCAAATGTACCAAAGCCAACGAGAGCTACTTTATCACCAGCCTCAAGAGCTTCCTTGATAGCAACAACTGCGGCATCTAATGCCTTCTTTGAATCAACTTTTGACAATCCAGCAACAGCTGCGATTTTGTCTACTAATTCTGTTTTGTTCATAATTCTGTTATATTTAATGGATTAAATGTGATGTATTTCTGATTTCAAGCGCAAATATAGGTGTTTTGTTTTATAAATCAAACAAAAATCAAAAAAAATTGAAGATTTTTGTGAAAAAAAGTGCTCTAAAGCCATTTTTGTGCCCAATAACGGATATTTTTTGTAATTTTGCGCCATATTTTTAATCATTAATGACATTGAGATGCGAAATATACCAACAATAACAAAAAATCTGCTAATAATAAATGTACTGGCATTTCTTGCCATGCTAATATTACAATCCCAGAATATTGACCTTAACAATATTTTGGGTCTGCACTTTTTCAAGGCATCCGACTTCCGACTATACCAATTATTCACTTACATGTTTATGCATGGTGGTTGGACTCACTTGTTTTTCAATATGTTCGCACTATGGATGTTTGGCACAGTAGTGGAAAATGTATGGGGTAGCAAACGTTTCCTTTTTTATTACATTTTTTGCGGACTTGGAGCCGGTTTATGCCAAGAGTTGGCACAGTTTGTGACATACAGCATAGACAACCTTGCAGCATACCAGAGTGTTAAAACAGAAATTGGAGTGATGTCAATGGACACATTCCTTAACCGATGGACAACAGTGGGTGCCTCGGGTGCTATTTATGGTATATTGTTAGCTTTTGGCATGCTCTTTCCGGAAAACCGGATTTTCATCTTCCCGCTGCCAGTGCCGATAAAGGCCAAATGGTTTGTGATGATATACGCCGGTCTTGAACTGTTTATGGCTATGAGCAACAGTGGCGACGGTGTGGCACATATCGCCCACTTAGGCGGTATGATCTTCGGATTTATTCTCATCAGATACTGGAAGCGACATCCGTACAGCGGAAGTGGCAATTTCGGACCGGGTAAAGGAAAACAGTTCTTCGACAACATGCGTTCTTCATGGGAGAAGCGCAAAGGACAGTCCGCCAACACACAAAGCGGCACTAATAATGCCGGTGCCCAGCGACACTATTCCGATTGGGAGTACAACAACCGCAAGAAACGTGAAGAGGATGAGATAGACATTATCCTCGACAAAATCCGTAAGAGCGGCTACGACAGCCTGACAAAGGAAGAGAAGCAGAAACTTTTCGACCAGAAATCATGAAGACGACAAAGAAAGTTTTTTATTCTGCATTAGTGACAATCAATGTTTTTGTCATCATTGCAATGATCGTGACAGGGTACTCATATCTTGTTCCGCCTCAGCAGCATGCGACATTATCTACGCTTGGGCTGCTATTCCCTGTCACCGTAATATCCGACCTGGCAATGCTTGTGGTATGGATGCTCTTTAAGTTCAGGGGAATACTTATTCCAATCGCCGGACTCGCTATATGCTATCCACCCATACACTCGTACCTTCCACTGAATGTAAGCACCCGTCATCCGGAGGGTTCCATCAAGGTGATGTCGTATAACGTCTACCTTTTCGCACCATGGGACAAGAAAGACAAAAGCGGCAATAAGATAATAGAGTATATCAGTCACAGCGGCGCCGATATCATCTGCCTGCAAGAGTCATCAACCCATGAGCTAAACGAACAAGGCAAGCAGTTATTGGAAAGTTCGATGGAACACCTGTACCCATATCAAGACACCCTGCGCAGGAAAAGAGCCAACGACGTGCTCACCATATACAGCAAATTCCCCATCATCGGAAAAGAACGGATAAACTATGAAAGTACCAACAACCAAAGCGGAGCTTTCTTCCTGAATATCAATGGAGAAGAGGTGATTGTCATAAACAACCATTTTGAGTCCAACAAGCTGAAGGCTGCTGAGCGTGACGGTTTCAACGACATGATGCACGGCAACCTCAACAAAGAGGAGAGCAAGGCTGAGACACTCAAACTGCTTGCAACACTGAATCGGTCAGCACGGCTGCGCGGACCTCAGGCCGACAGCGTAGCAGCATTCATAAGAGCCCACAGCAACAAGAGTATCATCCTGTGTGGCGACTTCAACGACACCCCCATCAGCTACACCCATTGGAGGATAGCCGGCGAGCTTGACGATTGCTACATCACCAGCGGCAACGGTCCCGGTTTTTCCTACGACCGTGGAAGCATGCACGTGAGGATAGACAACATCATGTGCAGCAGCGACTGGACACCATACGAGTGTCATATAGACAGAAAAATAACCCAATCTGACCATTATCCTGTTGTTTGTTGGCTGAAAAAGGCAGATAAACATTAAAAAATGAATAATTATTGGTTTAAATTTTCTTAATAATGAAAAAATGCGTAACTTTGCACGCTATTTGGTAAAATCGCAAATTAATCAACATCAATAAACAAAATGCAAAACAAAGGAATCGTAATTGTAACAGCCGTCTTATTGACGATTGCAAGCATTTTCTACCTCTCCTTCTCAGCAGCTACAAGCTACTATGACAAGAAGGCAGAAGAAATCAAAGACCCTATTGCACAGCAGAACTACAAGGACTCTGTGAAATATCTTGGTATTTACTCCTATAAGGAGTGCTTGGAGAGTCAGATTGGTCTTGGACTTGACCTTAAGGGCGGTATGAACGTCATCCTCGAGATTTCTGTACCCGATGTTGTTGAGTTCCTGGCAGACCATAAGACAGATGCTGCCTTTGTGAAGTCAATGAAAGAGGCAAGGGCCGAGGAAGAGACAAGTCAGAGTGATTTTATCTCATTGTTTATCAAAGCCTACCACAAAAATGCCCCTGGGCATAAACTGGCTGAGATCTTTGCCACACAACAGATGAAAGGCAAAGTTAACACCCAAAGCACAGACGCAGAGGTGGAGGCAGCATTGAGGGCAGATGTCAGTGCAGCTATTGACAACTCATTCAATGTGGTTAGAAACCGTATCGACCAGTTTGGTGTCGTACAGCCCAACATCCAGAAATTAGAGGGTCAGGAAGGACGCATCATGGTTGAGATGCCTGGTATCCGTGAGCCGGAGCGTGTAAGAAAGCTCCTCCAGGGTAGCGCCAATCTGGAATTTTGGGAGACATACAACGCCCAAGACATCATCCCCTACTTCACACAGATTGACCAGCGTTTCGCCAATGGTGAGACAGCTGCCGACGTGAAGGCAGAGGCTGCTGACAGCACCGCCAAGAAGGAAGAGGCAGCCACAGAGGTTGCCAAGGCCGACAGCGTTGAGACAGCGAAACCTAAGTTTGAGCTTAAGAAAGACGATAAGAAAGTGGCTAAGGCTAATGCCAATGAGGCAAGCTCTGCCCAACTGAAGAAGCAGCATCCACTGCTCTCTATCCTCGACACACGCCGCAGCGGTCTTGCCCTCGTTGGTATGGCCAATGTGCGTGACACTGCTGCTGTCAACAAGATTATCTATTCTGAGTTGGCAAAGCAGATTCTGCCCTCCGACGTAAAACTCCTTTGGAGCGCTAAGCCAGAGAGCGAGAACTCTACAGACTATGAGCTCTATGCCATTAAGGTGACCCAGAGTAACGGCCGTGCGCCACTCGAGGGTGACGTAGTGACAGACGCCAGTGACAAGTTCGACAACTTCGGTAAGCCAGAGGTGAGCATGACCATGAATTCTGACGGTGCACACCGTTGGGCTGCCCTCACAAAGGCTAATGTTGGTAAAGCTGTTGCTATCGTTTTGGATAATGTGGTTTACAGCGCACCGCGCGTAAATCAGGAGATTACCGGTGGTCAGTCATCTATCAGCGGTAACTTCACTATCCAGGACACCAAGGACCTGGCTAACACCCTGAAGTCCGGACGTATGCCGGCACCGGCACGTATCGTTCAGGAAGACGTGGTAGGTCCTACACTCGGACAGCAGTCAATCAATCAGGGTATCACATCGTTTATCATCGCATTTGTATTGCTGATGATTTACATGATTGCCATGTACGACCTTATCCCCGGTATGATGGCCAACTGCGCATTGCTCATCAACCTGTTCTTTACACTCGGTATATTAGCGTCATTCCAGTCTGCGCTGACGATGCCCGGTATCGCCGGTATTGTGCTGACTCTCGGTATGGCGGTTGACGCGAATGTGCTTATCTATGAGCGTATCAAGGAGGAGATGCGTAGCGGCAAGGGTATCAAGCAGGCTGTTAGCGCTGGTTATAACAACGCTTTCAGCGCTATCTTCGACTCTAACCTTACGAGTATCATCACTGCTATCATCCTTGGCTATATCGGCACGGGTCCAGTACGTGGTTTTGCCATGACCCTCGGTATCGGTATTGTCTGCTCATTCTTCACTGCCGTGTTCCTCACACGTCTCGTTTACGAGCACCAGCTCAAGCACGACCGTTGGACAAACCAGAAGTTCTACACAGCATTGTCTAAGAACCTCATGCAGAACACTCATGTGAACTTCATGAGCAAATATAAGACAACATTTATCATCGTTGCCATCGCAGCAGTGGTATTCATAGCCAGCTTTGCAATACGTGGTCTGAGCCGCAGTATTGACTTCACCGGTGGTCGTAACTACGTTATGCAGTTCGACAAGGCTGTGGAGCCAGAACAGGTACGTGAGGTGCTGACAGGCGCATTCAAGAATGCTGACGGATCAATGGCTAACACATCTGCCATCGCTCTCGGTACAGATAAGAAGACCATCCGTGTATCTACCAACTGGATGATTGAGTCCAACAGTCCTACCGTTGATGATGAGGCAGAGACAATCCTCTTCAACAGTCTTAAGAAAGCCGGTCTGGTATCACAGAAGGATATCAGTACATTCAAGAATCCCGACTTACGCGAGGGTGGCTCTATTATCAGCAGTACCAAGGTAGGTCCGTCCATCGCTAAGGACATCACTTACGGTGCTATCATCAGTGTCATCGTGGCCCTGATAGCCATCTTCATCTACATCCTGATACGTTTCCGCAACGTGGCATTCTCGGTGGGCTCTATCTGCGCACTGGCTGTTGACACGCTCATCGTATTGGGTCTGTACTCACTGTTATGGGGTATCGTGCCGTTCTCACTTGAGATAGACCAGACGTTTATCGGTGCTATCCTTACCGTTATCGGTTACTCTATCAACGATAAGGTGGTTGTGTTCGACCGTATCCGTGAGAACCTGCATCTGCACCCGAAGAAAGAGCTTCAGTCGCTGTTCAACGACAGTATCAACCAGACACTGGCACGTACCATCAACACCTCATTCTCCACATTGCTTGTATTGCTGTGTATCTTCTTCCTTGGTGGAGCAAGCATCCGCAGCTTCGCATTCGCAATGATACTGGGTGTCATCTTCGGTACACTTTCTTCTATCTTCATCGCCTCTCCTATCGCTTACCTCACTATGGGTAGGAAGATAAGGGAAGAGAGAGCTTTAGAAGCTGAGACAAAAGAATAATAACACCTTATTATATTATAGAGGAAGCCAACCATCAGAGTGGCTTCCTCTATATTTATAAAAATAAC
>JAGDAU010000160.1 GCA_017959365.1 Prevotella sp. | reverse complement strand
ATTGACAATACGCTCCACCTGACGTATCTCCTCATCTGTAACCTTTTGGAAATGAGAAAAATCAAAGCGCAGTATATCATCACTGACGTATGAGCCCTTCTGCTCCACATGTGTGCCTAACACCTGCCTGAGAGCATAGTCCATCAGGTGGGTAGCGGTATGATTGGCGGCGCTGGCGTCACGTTTGTCAGTGTCCACACATGCCATAAACTCTGCTGTGGGGTCTTTAGGCAACTCCTTTACGATATGTACGCTCTGGTTGTTCTCACGCTTGGTGTCTATAACCTCCACTGTCTCCGTCTCGTTTACAAGCACTCCGCTATCACCAACCTGTCCACCCATCTCTCCATAGAACGGCGTATCAGTAAGTACAAGCTCATAATAACTGTTTTTCTTCTGGGTTACCTTACGGTATCTGAGGATATGACAGCTGTACTCAGTAAAGTCATAACCCACGAAATGCTGCTCGCCCTCACGCAAGACTGTCCAGTCAGAACTCTCTACAGCCGCAGCGTTACGGGCACGCTCCTTCTGTTTCCGCATTTCCTCGTCAAAGGCTTTCTCGTCAACGGTAAAACCATTCTCACGGCATATAAGCTGGGTAAGGTCAAGGGGGAAACCGAAAGTATCAAAGAGGCGGAACGCCTTGATGCCATCAAGTACCGTCTGCTTGCCAGAGCGCATTACATCCATTGCCTCTGAGAGCATACCGATACCCTTGTCAAGGGTACGCAGGAACGAGTCTTCCTCTTCCTTCATCACACGGCCTATCAACTCCCTCTGACCGGGCAGCTCCGGATAGCTGTCGCCCATCTCCTGAATGAGTACCGGCAACAGACGATACATAAAGGCTTCTTTCTGATTCAGGAAAGTGTAAGCGTATCTTACGGCACGCCTTAATATGCGGCGTATCACATAGCCCGCTTTGGCATTGCCCGGCAACTGCCCGTCGGCAATAGAGAACGCTACAGCACGCAAGTGGTCGGCAATGACGCGCATTGCGACATCTGTCTCTTCCTTCTCACCATAACGGAAACCAGACAGCCGCTCTATCTCATGGATAAGTGGCTGAAATACATCGGTATCGTAATTGGAATGCTTGCCCTGCAAGGCTCTTACAAGGCGCTCAAAACCCATACCTGTATCTATGACATTCATTGCGAGACGCTCCAGTGAACCGTCTGCCTTACGATTGTACTGCATAAACACCAGGTTCCATATCTCTATCACCTGGGGGTCATCCTTATTTACAAGCTCTCTGCCAGGTGTCTTGGCTTTCTCCTCTGGAGTACGTGAGTCAAGGTGAATCTCCGAACATGGACCACAAGGTCCGGTGTCGCCCATCTCCCAGAAGTTGTCATGCTTATTACCATCTATGATATGGTCTGCGGGAACGTGCTTAGCCCAATACCCGGCAGCCTCATCGTCACGCTCTAAGTTCTCTTCCTTTGAACCCTCAAATACAGTAACATACAGGTCTTTAGGGTCAAGTTTCAATACATCAACGAGAAACTCCCACGCATAGTCAATGGCTCCCTCTTTGAAATAGTCACCGAAACTCCAGTTGCCAAGCATCTCAAACATGGTGTGGTGGTAAGTGTCATGACCCACCTCCTCCAAGTCGTTATGCTTACCGCTCACACGCAGACACTTCTGGGAGTCTGCCCTGCGTCGTGGCTCAGGATCACGGGTACCCAATATAACGTCTTTCCACTGGTTCATTCCAGCATTGGTAAACATCAAGGTCGGGTCGTCCTTGATGACCATAGGTGCTGAGGGAACTATCTGATGCCCCTTCTGTTCAAAGAATTTTTTAAACGCCTCACGTATCTCTTTAGCTGTCATAATAATTAATTTTACGAATTAATTTGCAAAGATACAGACTTTTTATTACTTTTGCAAATAATTTCCAAAAAGAATGAAAAATGGCAGCTGAGCAAAACAAAAAATTATACTATTCTATCAAAGAAGTGTCAGAAATAGTGGGGGTCAACGACTCTACTTTGCGCTTTTGGGAACAAGAGTTTCCGCACCTTAAGCCCAAGACAACGAGCAACAAGGTGAGGCAATATACAGAACGTGATATCGAGCAAATAAAAATCATCTATAACTTGGTAAAAGTCAGAGGGTTCCGCATTGCGGCAGCACGTAAGATGATCAATGAAAACCGCAGCGGCACTGATAAAAGCGCCAAGATACTTGAGTCGCTGATTACCGTAAGAGAAGAGCTCAAGGAACTGAAATCCAAACTTGACGCCCTGGCGTGATGTGTTTTGTGTTTTTTGTTTTATGTTTTGTGTTAGATAGTTTAGGTTGACGTTCACCTTATTTAGAGATAAAAAATATAATTATATGAGCAAGGATTATAAGAGAACAACGATTACGGCCGCTTTGCCCTACGCCAATGGCGGAGTGCATATAGGCCATTTAGCTGGCGTTTATGTGCCGGCAGACATCTATGCGAGATATCTCCGACTGAAAGGTCAGAATGTAATGTACGTTTGCGGTAGCGATGAGCATGGTGTGCCCATCACCATACGAGCACGCAAGGAGGGCATCACCCCACAGGATGTGGTGGACAAGAACCACGCTCTCATAAAGAAGAGCTTTGAGGATTTTGGCATCTCATTCGACATTTATAGCCGCACCACATCGGAGACACATCATAAGTTTGCGGCTGAATGGTTCCGCAAACTGTATGATGACGGCAAACTGACCGAGGAGACGACAACACAGCTGTACGATGAGGAGGCCAAACAGTTCCTTGCCGACAGGTATGTCACAGGAGAATGCCCACACTGCCATAACCAAGGTGCTTACGGTGACCAGTGTGAGAAATGCGGACGCGACCTGTCACCCACAGAGCTGATAAACCCAAAGTCCACTATCAGCGGATCCACACCGGTGCTGAAAGAGACCAAAAACTGGTATCTGCCACTGAATGAGTATCAGGAATGGCTTAAGAAATGGATTTTGGAAGACCATAAGGAATGGCGTCCTAATGTTTACGGACAATGTAAGTCATGGCTTGACATGGACTTACAGCCGCGTGCCATGACCCGCGACCTCGACTGGGGTATTCCCGTACCCGTGGAGGGAGCAGAAGGCAAAGTGCTGTACGTATGGTTTGACGCACCTATAGGTTATGTCAGCAACACCAAGGAGTTATGCGAGAAAGATCCTGAGCGCTGGGGTACGTGGCAACAGTGGTGGCAGGACGAGGAGACACGTCTCGTACACTTCATTGGCAAAGACAATATAGTGTTCCACTGCATCATATTCCCTGTTATGATGAAGGCTCATGGCGGCTATATCCTGCCCGACAACGTGCCGGCTAATGAGTTCCTCAACTTAGAGGATGACAAGATCAGCACCTCACGCAACTGGGCTGTGTGGCTGCATGAGTATCTTGAAGACTTACCCGGCAAACAGGATGTGTTACGCTATGTGCTCACAGCAAACGCTCCGGAGACAAAAGACAATAACTTCAAATGGAGAGACTACCAAGAGCGCAACAACAGCGAACTGGTGGCTGTGTATGGCAATTTCGTCAACAGGGCCCTCCAGCTGACCAAGAAATACTGGAACGGCATAGTACCTGAGTGTGGAGAGCTTACGGAGACCGACCAGAAAGCCATTATTGAGTTCAAAGATGTCAAAGCAAAGGTAGAGCAGCTCTTAGACCAGTTCAAATTCCGTGACGCACAGTTTGAGGCAATGAATCTGGCACGCATCGGAAACAGATATATCACTGAGTGTGAGCCTTGGAAGGTGTGGAAGACAGACCCCAAGCGTGTTGAGACAATATTGTATATCTCTCTGCAGTTAGTGGCTAATCTGGCTATTGCCTTTGAACCGTTCCTGCCATTCAGCTCTGCCAAGCTGCGTAAGATGCTCAACATCGACTCTTTCCAGTGGAGTCAGCTCGGCGATACCGACATTCTCAAGCCAGGTCATCAGCTGGCGGAACCGGAACTGCTCTTTGAGAAGATTGAAGACCCCGTTATCGAGGCTCAGGAAGAGAAGCTGCGCAACATCAAGAAGGCCAATGAGGCAGCTCAGTATAAGGCACAGCCCGTCAAGGAGGATGTTGACTTCTCATTGTTTGAGAAATTAGACATCCGTGTGGGACTTGTGAAAGACTGCCAAAAGGTAAAGAAATCCAAGAAGCTGTTGCAGTTTACCATTGACGACGGCTCCGGCTCCGACCGCACCATACTATCCGGCATTGCAGCCTTCTATGAAGACCCGTCAGCGCTTATTGGCAAACGCATCCTCTTTGTGGCTAATTTCGCACCACGCAAGATGATGGGTATTGACAGTCAGGGTATGATACTCTCTGCCGTTGACTTTGATAAAAGCCTCAGCGTCGTAACAACCACAAAGGATGTGAAACCAGGCAGCATGGTTGGTTGACAAGTTGATGAGTTGACGAGTTGACGAGTTAATAGTTAAACGTTAATATTTAAATCATTATGAAAACAAGGAATCTGCTTATTTTATTCGTGCTGTCTCTGATGATGGCAGCATGCGGCACGACAAGTACCGTGCCCATCACCGGCAGGAAACAGTCGTTGATGGTTGATGATGCGAAAATACTCAGTCTCAGCAATGAGGAGTATAATAAATTCATGCAGACCGCCAAGCTCTCCAACGATGCCCAAAGCACAGCGATGGTAGAGCGTGTGGGCAAGAGATTGGCTTCTGCTGTAGAGACTTATTTAAGGTCTAATGGCTACGCTGAGGAACTGAAGAATTTCCAGTGGTCATTCAAACTCGTTCAGAATAACAGCGCCAACGCCTTCTGTCTGCCCGGCGGAAAGATCGTGGTTTATGACGGTTTGCTGAAGTACACTCAGGATGAGCCGTCTCTTGCCATCGTCTTAGGTCATGAGATTGCTCATGCCGTAGCTAAGCACTCCGCAGAGCAAATGAGCAAACAGATTAAGCAACAATATGGAGCCCAAGTGTTAGGTGGCGTGTTATCTGTGGCTGGCGCCGACGCCAACCTATCGACATTAGCACAGACCGGATATGGCTTGGGTGCACAGTTCAGCAGTCTGCATTATTCACGCAGTCATGAGAACGAGGCAGACTACATGGGACTGATATTCGCCGCCATGGCAGGTTACGACCCATCCGTGGCCATTACTTTCTGGCAGCGTATGGCATCAGGCAAGACCAGTTCGCAGCCGGAATTTCTGAGTACTCACCCAAGCGATGCCACCCGTATCTCCAATATCAAGAAGCGCCTGCCGGATGCGCAGAAGTATTATAAAAAGTAATAACTATTATGCTACAATATTTTTCTGAGAATTTATGGTTGGTATGGACACTGATAAGCATTCTGTGTCTCATCCTGGAACTTACCAACGGTGACTTTTTCATTATCTGCTTCTCCATTGGCGGACTGTTTGCTGCCGTTGCTGCCGCAATAGGTGTCAACGGGTTTTGGCAGATAGGCATATTCGCGCTATTCTCCCTGTTGAGCATCTTCTTTGTGCGCCCCACCGCATTACGATACCTGCACCGCAATAAAGAGCGTGTAAGTAACGCCGATGCTATCATAGGCCGTGAGGGTGTAGTGAGCGAGGCGATAGAAGCTGGTGGTTACGGTCGTGTTGCCATTGATGGTGACGACTGGAAAGCCCTGTCATCAGATGGTGGGGCAATAGAGAAAGGCGAGAAAGTGGTAGTTAAGAGCCGCGACAGTATTATCATCACCGTCGAAAGATATAATTAAACTCAACTTTCGCAAGCTCTATTTGAGTTTAAAAGTTGACGAGTTGACGAGTTGACAAGTTGAGTGTCGTTATATCGGATTATCGGAATACCGGAATATCGACATCCCGAAAACTATTTAACATAAAACACAAAACACAAAACATCAAACATAAACTATAAACTATGGACAACATTGGATTATATGTATTGATAGCCGTGGTAATACTGGTTATCATACTTGTAAAGAAAACACTGGTTATTATACCACAGTCTGAGACAAAGATTATTGAGCGTCTCGGTAAGTATCACAACACCCTCAGACCGGGTGTGAATATCATCATACCGTTTATCGATAAGGCAAAGAGTATCGTTACGGTTATTAATGGAAGGTATGTCTATACAAATGACATAGACCTTAGGGAACAGGTGTATGACTTTCCGCGACAGAATGTTATCACTAAGGATAATATACAGATGCAGATTAACGCACTGTTATATTTCCAGATTGTAGATCCGTTTAAGGCTGTGTATGAGATTAACAACCTGCCAAACGCTATTGAGAAACTCACACAGACCACACTGCGTAACATCATCGGTGATATGGAGTTGGACCAGACACTCACATCGCGCGACACCATCAACACCAAACTGCGCGCCGTACTTGATGACGCCACAAACAAATGGGGTATAAAGGTCAACCGTGTTGAGCTGCAGGACATCAACCCGCCAGAGAGTGTGCTTACGGCAATGGAGAAACAGATGCAGGCAGAGCGTAACAAGCGTGCTTTGGTGCTCACCTCAGAGGGTCAGAAACAGTCTGTCATCCTGCAGTCTGAGGCAGAGAAGACATCTACCATCAACCGTGCCGAGGCTGCCAAGCAGAAGGCTATACTACAGGCTGAGGGTGAGGCACAAGCACGCATTCGCAAGGCAGAGGCAGAGGCTATCGCCATTCAGAAGATTACAGATGCTGTTGGTAAGAGCACCAATCCCGCCAACTACCTGCTTGCCCAAAAGTACATCCAGATGATGCAAGAGCTGGCTCAGGGCGACAAGACAAAGACCGTCTATCTGCCATACGAGGCAACTAACGTGCTGGGAAGCATTGGTGGCATAAAAGATTTATTTAAAACAGAATAAATATGAATATATGTGTTGTCGCCGGGGCACGCCCCAATTTCGTTAAGGTGGCTCCGATCATACTGGCTGTTGACAAAGCCCGTAATGAAGGACGTGATGTAAGTCTCACTGTAGTGTATGCAGGCTGTCAGGATGACCCCACCCTTGAGGCATCGCTCTTTGAAGACTTGCAGATACCAAGACCCGATGTGTTCCTCGGTGTTGACTGTGTCAGCCTTAATGAGTTGACAGGACGCGTGATGGGTGAGTTTGAGAAATACCTCCAGACCAACCCTACGGATGTGGTAATCGTGGTAGATGACCTCGCATCAACGATGGCGGCAGCCATAGTAACCAAGAAACAAGGCGTTGTGCTGGCTCATTTAGTGGCTGGCACACGCTCTTTTGACATCAATATGCCAAAGGAGATTAACCGCCTTGTTATTGACGGTCTTAGCGACTTACTCTTCACTGCTGGCTACGGTTCTATCAGTAATGCCACTCGTGAGGGTGCTGAACAGTCAAAGATATTCATGGTTGGCAATATCCTTATGGACACCCTGCGGCAGAACAGCAGGAGGTTTATGCGTCCGGAGGTTCTTGACAAACTGCACATTGCTGATGGCGAATACCTGGTGTTTACCATCAATCGTAAGAAACTGCTTGCTGATAAAGAAAACCTCGCAGCCCTGATGACAGCCATGTTCCAGTCAGCGGGCAATAAACCAATCATTGCTCCATTACGCTCCTCGGCTGTTGAGGCAATAATGCCAATGGCTCTCAACGGCATTCTGCCTGATGGCTTGCCTCAGTCCTTCCATGTGGTGCACTCAATGGGATACCTTGAGTTCGGGTATCTCACGGCTCATGCCGCCGGCATCATCACCGACAGTGGCAATGTTGCTGAGGAGGCCACATTCAACGCTGTGCCGTGCATAACGCTCAACAGCTACACAGAGCATATTGAGACGGTAAAGCAAGGTACCAATGTCCTTGTGGGTGAGGATGCCGCACTGCTACAGTCCGCAGTGGCTGATATGGTAGCCGGCAATTGGAAACAGTCATCCATCCCAGAGAGGTGGGATGGCCGCACCGCAGAACGCATTCTTCAGGTTATCAATGACTACATATAATGTTTACTGTTTTGTGTTTTGTGTTAAATAGTTTTGATTCTCAATGGCAAAACAAATAAATAGGACTCCGAGCTTCGCTCGCCTGAGTACCTGTAAAAAATTAATAATCACGAAGAAATTGTAAATCGAAAATTGTAAATATAATTTTCTTTTATCTTTTAACTCAACTCAACTGGAGCTTGTGAAAGTTGAGAAAAATCATTCATCCACGGATAACTACAAATTCCTTACCACCGCGCCGGTTCATAGAGTGATCATCACTATGGCAGTGCCAACCACGATAAGCATGCTCATCGCGAGCCTGTATAATATCGCGGACACTTTTTTCGTTGGTCAGATTGACACACAGTCCACGGCGGCGGTAGGCATCGTTTTCTCCGTGATGTTTTTCATCCAGGCCTTTGCATTCTTCTTTGGCAACGGCTCTGGTAATTATATCTCCCGTGAATTGGGCGCCCGCAACAGAAGGAATGCCAAGAAGATGGCATCCACAGGGTTTTTCGCATCTGTTATCTTCGGCTTTTTGTTGTGTGTAGCGGGTGAGTGTATGCTCTCTCCCCTGTCTGTATGGTTAGGCAGTACGCCAACCATCCTACCCTATACAGAGCGCTATATGGGCATCACACTGCTATCCGCACCAATGATGATGGGCTCGATATGCCTCAACAATCAACTCCGTTTCCAGGGAAACGCCAAATATGGCATGATTGGCATAAGTGCCGGATGTATCATCAATGTAATGCTTGACCCGGTGTTTATTTTCCTCTTTCACATGGGGGTGGCAGGTGCAGCCGTGGCAACCGTCATTGGTCAGACATGTAGTCTGGTAATACTGCTATGGATGACCCGCCATACTGACAGCCTGCCCATAAAGTGGCATGACGTGAGGTGGAGTAATAATAACGGGAACGGGAATGGGGATGATAACGTTAACAGGAACTGGAACGGCATCATGGCATTCTTTTGTGAGTTGACAGCCGGCGGGTCTCCATCACTGATGCGTCAGGGACTGGGGTGCATAGCCGTTACCCTGCTCAATGTCACAGCGGCACGCTATGGCGATGCCACGGTGGCAGCGATGTCTATCGTGGGTAGGATAGGCATGTTAGTCATGGCTGCTGTAATAGGATTGGGACATGGGTTCCAACCGCTTTGCGGCTATTGCTATGGCGCCCGTCTCTACGACCGTCTGAAAGATGGTTTCTGGTTCTGTGTGCGGGTCGGTACGATATTCCTTTGCGTGATGGCATTAATAGGCTGGCTTTATACCAATGAAGTAGTGGCAGTGTTCCGAGATGACCCGGATGTCACTGCCATTGGTGTTGTGGCGTTAAGGTGTCAGCTTCTCACCTTCCCCCTTAACGCCTTAATGATTTACAGTAACATGATGCTTCAGACAATAAGGATGCCTCTACAGGCCAACCTCCTTGCTTCAGCGCGTCATGGACTGTTTTTTATCCCATTGATAATCATACTGCCCTATTACCTCGGTTTGTTTGGCGTAGAGGTATGTCAGGCTGTAAGTGATGCTCTTTCCTTCCTGCTCACAATACCCATCCTTTGGCAAACGATGAAAAAGCTAAGGAACGGGAACATTAACCGGAGCTAAAAGAACAGATATGCCAATCCGTAGCAGACTATTGTGCTTACAATAACACTGATAAGTCCCGGTACCATAAAGGAGTGGTTGAATACGTATTTACCTATCTTTGTCGTTCCTGTACGGTCCATGTTCACTGTGGCGATATCTGTGGGGTAGTTGGGGATGAAGAAATAGCCGTACACACATGGAAGGACACCTAACAGTACCCATCCCGGCAGGCCGAGAGCGTATGCCACAGGCAACAGCGACACCAGGACAGCACCCTGGGAATTGATAAGCACTGAGAATATGAAGAACATCAGTGCCACCGTCCAGTTATAGTCCGCCACCATTGTTCCAAGCATATCCTTTATGCTATCCATGTGGGCACCGAAGAAGGTATTTGCAAGCCATGCTATGCCATAGATAGCCACCACAGCCACCATACCCGACTGCCATACATTGCCAGCCACGGCGCTCTTTGGCTTTGCACCGCAGAAGATAATCATCAGTGCGGCGGCGGTGATAAGAATTATCTGTATCACCAGATACATCTTTATCGTGACAAACTGCTTAACGGTAACTCCAGCCATGACGATACCCGCATCAGCTAAACTCTGAGGACTGACGGTCTTACCTGTTGGAAGCACCACATCCTTGGCGCCTTCCACAGCCACTACGGTCTCATGAGCCGGCAGTATTTTCTGTGCGAAAGCCAAAATCACAACAAGCACGATAGCTGTAAGGAATATATATACCGCCCATTTTGCCTTTTTGCTTATTACTTTATCTAATGTAGTGTCTGTCTTACCATACACATAGTCGTAGCCTTTCTTGTCGGCTATGAGAGCCTGAAACTCCGGATCTTTGCCAAGCTCCTTGCCCCGCCGTGAGCTCCACGCCGCTGCCACCAAAATGCCTATCAGACATGACGGGAGTGTAACCGCCACAACCTGTGGTATGCTGATGTCAAACCCGTTGAGGTGGGAGATTGTCGCAAAGGCTATCACGGCAGCGGAAATGGGTGAGCATACAATAGCTATCATCGATGCCACACTTGCCACGGCGCATGGACGCTCCGGACGAATACCTTTCTTTATAGACACATCGACGATAACAGGCATAATAGCATACATCACATGACCCGTTCCCACAAGCACTGTCAGGAAGAAAGTTGTCAGCGGGGCTAAGAATGTGATATGCTGCGGATGCCTCCTCAGCAGACGCTCAGCTATCTGCACTAACCAGTCCATGCCTCCGGAAGCCTGCAACACGCCTGCGCATGTGACGGCTGCCACTATAATATATATAATGTCTGTCGGGGGTGTTCCGGGTTTCAGTCCATGGTCAAACACAAGGAACGCAAGACCCAGACCGGCTACTGCTCCTAATGCCAAACTGCCATAACGCGAGCCAATATAAAGCGCCAGCAGTAAAACGAGTAACTCTATTATAGTTATTAACATATTCTTATAGGTATTATGTGTTAGAATTTAGAAAAACAACATACTCAGTGCATATGCCACCAATGTTGATACGAAGACACATACCAGACCAGGCATCATAAACGAGTGGTTAAGCAGATATTTGCCTATCACCGTCGTGCCGGAGCGGTCGAAATTCACTGTGGCGATATCTGATGGATAGTTAGGTATGAAGAAATAGCCGTACACACTCGGCAGCACACCCAACAGTACCGGACCTGGTATGCCTAACGAGTAAGCCAACGGCAACATTGATACCACAACGGCTCCCTGAGAGTTGATAAGCACAGACACCAAAAAGAACACAAAAGCTATAGACCAATTATATTTGGCTACTATATCACCCAGCATGCTCTGCATCTCCTCTGTATAGTTAGAGAAATAGGTGTCAGCGAGCCAGGCGATACCGAAAATAGCTACCACGGCAACCATACCCGACTGCCATACGGCTCCTGCGACGGCTTTCTTGGGTGATGCCTTACAGAACAGTATCATCAGGGCAGCGGCGGTAATCATCACAATCTGGATTACCACATTCATCTTCAACTGTACTGTTGACATTTCTGTATATCCGGGTATCACTATCTTTGCCTTTGCCAATGCCGCGGCGGAGGCTACCGTGCCATCGCTGAATGTATAGTCCGGGGCATCCTTAATAGCCTTTACTGTAGAGTAAGAGGGCAGGATGTCTTGGAAAATAGCAAACAGCACAATAATAATAATGGCTCCAAGAAATACGTACACGGCATGTTTTGCCGACTGCGGGATCTCCTTGTCAAGAGTTGTGGCACCGCTGCCATAGATATACTCACGCATCTCCGGGTCTTGCAATTTCTTCTGAAACTCCGGGTCTTTATCCAGATCCTTACCACGGTGGTAGGAAGCCAAGGCTGCTGCCATCAGACCCATCACACATGCGGGGAATGATACCATAAGCACCTGTGGGATGCTCACCTCAAAGCCATTGGCGTTGGAAATAGTCACAAAAGCCACCACGGCGGCAGCGATAGGCGAACAGGTGATACCCACCTGCGAGGCTATGGATGCCACTCCGCACGGACGCTCAGGACGTATGCCTTTTTTCAATGCTATATCACATATAATAGGCATCAACGTATAGACCACATGACCCGTACCCACCAATACCGTCAGCAGGAAGGTGCTGAGCGGAGCCAGGAAAGTGATACGCTCGGGGTGCTTGCGCAATATCTTCTCTGCTATCTGTATCAGCCAGTCCATACCTCCGGAGGCCTGCATAATGCCGGCACAGGTAACAGCGGCGATAATGATATAGATAACATCTGTAGGCGGTGTGCCGGGCTTCATACAGAAGGCAAACACAAGTATGGCAAGACCGATACCTGATATGGCTCCTAATGCGAGTGAGCCGTAGCGTGACCCTACCCATAACGCTCCTAACACTATCAGGAGCTGTAAAATCAT
>JAGDAU010000159.1 GCA_017959365.1 Prevotella sp. | reverse complement strand
TGTCACCGCCACCTACACGGTCGATGATCGGCATGATGTCATATCTCTTGCTCTGGTAGAACTCCTTACCGTCATAGATAAGAGCCTTCCAACCGTTGTGAGTAGCAGAGAGGCTCTCACGCAGTGTAGAAACGACATACTTGAAACCAAACTCCTTCATCATACCCTTGAAAATCTCATGGTAGCCCTCAGCATCGGTCTTACCACCCTCAACGTCTGCGTCTGGTTTGAAACCAAGGCAGAGCTCAGCGTCTTCCTCATTGCCGATACAAACGTCAACCTATTTCATCAGAGGCTTCATAATGCTCTGAGCCTTAGCGGATGTCCACAATTTCTTACGGAAGTTCAGGTCAACACTCACTGTCACTCCATGACGCTTTGCAGCCTCGCATGCAAGCTTGGTAAGCTCAGCAGCCTTGTCGCTGATAGCCGGTGTGATACCACTCCAGTGGAACCAGTCAGCACCCTCCATGATCTTATCGAAATCGAAGTCAGCAGGCTCAGCCTCTGCTATAGAGCTGCCGGCACGGTCATAGATAACCTTAGAAGGACGCATTGAGGCACCTGTCTCAAGGTAATAGATACCAAGACGGTCACCGCCGCGAGCCACAAAGTCTGTATGTACTCCAAACTTCCTCAGGGCGTTTACTGCACACTGTCCAATCTCGTGAGCCGGCACCTTGCTTACGAAATAAGCATCGTGACCATAGTTAGCAGCACTGACAGCCACATTAGCCTCACCACCACCATAGACAACATCAAAGAACTCACTCTGAACGAACCTTTTCTGACCGGGAGAAGAGAGCCTGAGCATTATCTCTCCCAAAGTTACAACTTTAGCCATTTTGTTTTAATTTTAGTTTGTTAAATATTGAATAAAATATTAGATTTTCGACTTTTCCATAATCAATAAACAAAGTGTATGCAAAGTTACGAAAAAAAAACACAAAAAAAGAAAGAATATTAATAAAAATTATATTTTTAAGCAATTTTATAATTGTGTGTTCGCACAATTCAAAAATAATGTGTAAATTTGCATGTTATTCACGAATATCATCTGCTAATGAGCCAGAAAACGAGAATTAAAGACATAGCATTAAGAGCCGGAGTGTCAACGGGAACTGTTGACAGGGTGCTCCACAACCGTCCTAACGTAAGCAAGAAGGCGAGAGAATCCGTTGAGAAAGCATTGGCTGAAACCAACTATCAGCCAAATGTTTATGCCAGCGCACTTGCAAACAACAAGTCATACACATTCTATATCATACTTCCAAAACATGCCTCTGAGGCTTATTGGGAAGAGATAGAACTGGGAGCAATGAAGGCAAGGAAAAACCGCCAGGACTTTAAGATCGACATCAAGACTCTTTATTACAGGAGGTTTCATAACGACACATTCATAAAACAATATACCAAGTGTCTGGATGACAATCCTGACGGAGTGGTTATCGTGCCATCGGAACTGGAAGTAACACGTGAGTTCACCAACCAGCTGCACGAAAGGAATATCCCCTTTATCATGCTTGACTCCTACATGCCCGATCTTAAACCTTTGGCTTTCTTTGGACAAGACTCTTTCTGCAGCGGATATTTCGCTGCCAAAATGCTTATGCTCATCGCTTGCGGAGAAAAAGAGATTATGCTGATGAAACAGATGAAAAACGGTAAGACGGCAAGCAAACAGCAAGATAACAGAGAGGTGGGCTTCCGCCACTACATGGCAGACCACTTCCCCGATGTTACAATACATACTGTTGACCTGCCATTAGAAAGCAAACGTGAGAGTTATGATGATATACTCGAGAATTTCTTTAACTCACACCCCAAGATTCATCATTGTATAACAATGAACTCAAAGGCACATATTGTGGGAGAATTCCTGCAGCGCACAAACAGACGCAACATCCAGATCATGGGCTACGACATGGTTGGCAAGAACGCCGACTGCATGCGCAACGAGTCCATCTCTTTCCTTATAGCCCAGCACGCCTATCAACAGGGCTATTACTGCATCGACACTCTCGTGCGCGCCATAGTGCTTAAGCAGGAGGTAAGGGCTGTTAACTATATGCCCATCGAACTGCTGTCGAAGGAGAATATTGATTTCTATAACCGCTTACAACTATAAACAACGGGAACGGGAACGGGAACGATTGATGACTTTAAAGTTAAAACTTAATATTTAATAGTTGTCGCTGCGAGATTAATAATTAGAAATTAATAATTCTTTTATCGGGAACTATTATCACCGACCAGCAAAACTATTTAACATAAAACACAAAACACAAAACAGAAAACATAAAACATAAAACATAAATATAAATAACATGGAACAATTATCATTTATAAAAATCAATCCGGCTGACTCTGTTGTGGTTTGCCTGAGACCATTTAACAAGGGTGAGAAAATCATTGTTGACGGAAACGAGGTAATCCTCAAGAGTGATACTCCCGCCGGACATAAGGTGCTCATCAAAGAGACCAAAGAGGGTGAGAATATCATCAAGTACGGTTATCCCATCGGTCATGCCATCAAAGATACCGAGGCTGGTGAATGGATTAACGAAAACAACCTTAAGACAAATCTTGCCGGAACACTGACATACGAGTACAAGCCCGTTGACGAGAAACTGAATATTCCGTTTGAGAACAGGACCTTCAATGGCTACAAACGCAAGAATGGCGAGGTGGGCATACGTAATGAGGTGTGGATAGTACCTACTGTGGGCTGTGTGAACGGCATTGCAGAGGAACTCGCCAAGAGACTGGAAAAAGAGACGAACTTAGACGGCATTGACGCTGTACACGCTTGGCATCACAACTATGGCTGCTCACAGCTCAGTGGTGACCATGAGAACACACGTAAGGTGCTGCGCGACATAGTACTACATCCCAACGCAGGAGCAGTACTTGTCCTCAGCCTTGGCTGCGAGAACAACCAGCCAAAAGACTTCATGGAGATGCTTGGCGATTACGACAAGGATCGTGTGCGCCTGCTCATAACACAGGAAGTGGACGGTGATGAGGTTGAGGAAGGCATGCGTATCCTAAGAGAGCTGTATGCCATTGCCAAGGAAGACAAACGTGAGGCATGCCCACTGAGCGACCTGCGTGTAGGTCTCAAGTGCGGTGGATCTGACGGTTTCAGCGGTATCACTGCCAACCCGCTCGTCGGTGAGTTCTCCGACTACCTTGTGGCACAGGGAGGCACGAGTGTACTGACGGAGGTGCCCGAGATGTTTGGCGCAGAGACAATACTCATGAACAGGTGTGAGAACGAAGGACTGTTTAACCAGACTGTTGAGCTGATCAATGACTTTAAGGAATATTTCCTCAGCCATGGTGAGCCTGTTGGTGAGAATCCATCACCGGGAAACAAAGCCGGCGGTATATCCACATTGGAGGACAAGGCATTGGGATGCACACAGAAATGCGGAAGAGCGCCTGTCAGCGGTGTGATGTCATACGGTGACAGACTGCAGCACAAAGGACTCAACCTGCTCTCAGCGCCGGGCAACGACCTTGTAGCATCAACGGCTCTCGCCTCATGTGGATGCCAGATAGTGCTCTTCACAACAGGACGCGGTACTCCTTTCGGCACCTTTATCCCGACAATGAAAGTGTCCACCAACAGCACACTCGCAAAGCGCAAACCCACATGGGTGGACTTCAATGCCGGCGAACTCGTTGACGGCACTGCCATGAAGGATCTCCTTCCACGCTTCATAGACAAGATTATTGCCGTGGCAAGTGGTGAGAAGACACAAAACGAGATTAACGGCTACCGCGAGATTTCAATCTTCAAAAACGGAGTAACTTTGTAGAGTTGAGAGTTGAAAGTTGAGAGTTGAAAGTTGATTTACCCCACCCCTGCCCCTCCCCTAAGATGGGAGGGGAATGCGGGGGGAGTTGAGAGTTGAGAGGTTAAAATATGGATGTCATACAACGCAACCTGCTGAAACTGATACGTTCCGGGGCTTTCTCGGAAGCGGTGTCATTAGAACGTATGTCAGAATATAAATGGCGGCGCCTCTATGATATCGTGGAGCGCGAGGGGCTGTCTGAATGGTTCATCCGAGGCGCCAACAGCCATCGTAAGGATGAAGACCTCAATATCCCGGACCACCTCATACAGGAGTTCCGGGCACGTATGGCTGCTCCCATAGCATTGCCTGACAAGCGTCAGTCAACAAAGCTATGCTCCCCTGGCGGCAAGAGTCGTTTCAACACGATTATCGCATCCGATGAGGCAGAAGAACATTCTGAGACATCAGAGATGTTTCGCCTTATCGTGTCAAATGCCACCGATTACCTGTCATACGGTATCCGGCTGAAGAGTATCATCGAATTAGGCAAGGCCATAAGGCAGGACAACGGTGATGTTGACTACGACCTACTGAAGAAATGGCTCCGGCAAATAGGGCTGACCGGCATGGCAGACCTGCAGGGCAGCCTGCTCGTTGACGCTCTCAATTTCATGCCAGAGGATGTGCCCTTTATGGTCAGGAAACGCAAGGATGTGCTATCATTGCTCTTCCAAAGCATGGCAGACCTTGAGGCCGACCTCTCCTCCACCCTTTTGGAGAGCCCCTTTCAAGCAGACAATTTCCCGGCACGCAGTTTGAGATACCGCAGGTTCTCCTCACTTGAGTCTTACTCTCATTATGCCGCATGCGTAGCAAACCGGATATCCAACGTTGAGGAATAATTAAAGACTTTTAACTATTTAGCATACTCATTTTTACGACATTCTCTTGGTATTAAGTAATTTTTTTATTTACTTTGCAGGATGTATTTTAGTAGATTATAGAGATAAAAAATAACAGATAAGTGAATAACTAAACAGAATAACAGTATGAACAATTCAGAGACACACAGTGTGTGTGGTTTGAGAAGAGAAGACTTCCAAACCACAATAAACGGTAAGAAAACAGATTTGTATTTCTTGAGAAACAGTCTTGGCAACGAAGTGGCAATAACCAACTATGGCGGAGCAATAGTGGCTATCATGGTACCCGACAAAGACGGTAACATGGGTAACGTCATCCAGGGTCACGATAACATACAAGATGTCATCAACTCGCCGCAGCCATATCTGTCAACACTGATAGGACGATACGGCAACCGTATCAAGGACGGTAAGTTTGTACTCAAAGGCAAGGAGTATCAGCTTGCCCTCAATAATGGTCCTAACTCTCTGCATGGCGGTCCTACCAGTTTCCACGCACGCGTATGGGACGCTCTTCAGATGAATGACAACACATTGGTACTCAACTATGTCAGCGCCTATGGCGAAGAGGGTTTCACCGGCGAAGTGAAGATTACCGTTGTCTATAGCTTCTCTGAGGAGAACAGCCTGCAGATAGAGTATATGGCAGCCACAAACAAGAAGACCATCATCAACCTTACACATCATGCTTACTTCTCACTGCCTGGCATAGCAGACCCCACACCGACAATAGAGAATCAGGTTTGCGAGATCAACGCCGACTTCTATCTTCCTATGGATGAGACTTCAATCCCTACGGGTGAGATACGTTTCGTGGAAGGCACACCATTCGACTTCCGCACTCCAAAGGCTATCGGTCAGGACATTGACGCAGATAATGAGCAGATAAAGAGAGGTAAGGGATATGACCACTGCTTCGTGCTTAACAAGCGTGAGGTGGGAGAGCTCAGTTTCGCAGCACGTCTCAACGATCCGTCAACAGGACGTACCCTTGAGGTGTACACCACAGAGCCAGGCATGCAGCTATACACCGACAACAGCGGTAATGGCGGCAAAGGCCAGCAGGGAGCAACATTCCCACGTCGCAGCGCTGTATGCTTTGAGTGCCAGCACTTCCCCGACAGCCCCAACCGCCCCTATTTCCCATCAGTAGTACTTAATCCTGGTGAGAGATACAAGCAGAAGACTATATACAGATTTGGCATTGAGGCATAAAGGAAAGGATCAGGACTTATGATGGATATCAATCACGTAAGAAGTCGCTTTATCAAGCACTTCGATGGCAGAACGGGTAATATCTATTTTTCTCCAGGCAGAATAAACCTTATCGGTGAACATACAGACTACAACGGCGGATACGTCTTCCCCGGAGCTGTGGACACTGGTGTCATGGCAGAGTTGCGCCCCAACGGACTCAACACCATTATGTGTTACGCCATCGACATGAAAGACAGGGTGGAATTCAAAGTAGACGACCCAACTGGTCCGCGGACCAGTTGGGCACGCTATATCTATGGTGTTGTACAGGAAATGCGCAAACTGGGTGTTGAGGTAAAGGGATTCAACACCGCTTTTTCCGGTGATGTTCCTCTTGGCGCCGGCATGTCGTCATCGGCAGCCCTTGAGAGCTGTTTCGCATTCGCGCTTAACGACCTCTTCGGTGACAACAAGATATCCAAATGGGATCTTGCCTTGGTGGGACAGGCAACAGAGCATAACTACTGCGGTGTCAACTGTGGTATAATGGACCAGTTTGCGAGCGTTTTCGGACAAGAGGGCAAACTGATGCGCCTTGACTGCCGCAGCAGGGATTTTGAGTATTTCCCATTCCGTCCCGAGGGTTACCGTCTTGTTCTTGTCAACAGCTGCGTCAAACACGAGTTGACCGGTTCACCATATAACGACAGACGCAACTCATGCGAGAATGTAGTCAGACATATCGCCGCCAAATACCCAGACCAGCATTTTGAGACTTTACGTGACTGCACATGGGAGCAATTAGAGGCTGTCAAGGCAGAGGTTGGGGACGAAGACTACAAACGTGCCCAATATGTGTTGGGAGAGAAAGACCGCGTACTGACCGTTTGCGACGCACTCACCAAAGGCGACTATGAGCTTGTAGGCAAAATGATGTATGAGACGCACGATGGTCTGTCAAAAGATTACGAGGTAAGTTGCGAGGAGCTTGACTTCCTCAACCAGTTGGCACGTGACAATGGAGTGACCGGCAGCCGTATCATGGGTGGCGGTTTCGGTGGATGTACCATCAACCTTGTCAAGGATGAGGTTTACAATAAGTTCATTGCTGACGTAAAAGAGAAATATACAGCAAAATACAATAAGCAGCCCAAAATCATCGATGTGGTAATCGGCGACGGCTCACGTAAGATTTGCTAATAATTAAAAACACCTAAACGTTTGTATTCTTCTAATGACAAAATTCTATGAGTCAAAAGACAAGCTACACGTAGCTGTAGACTGTATTGTCTTAGGGTTCGAAAATAAAAAGCTGAAGTTGCTCATCGGCAGGCGCCGATTTGACCCAGGTAAGAACGAGTGGTCACTCTATGGTGGATTCGTTGGTCACGACGAGAGTCTGAAAGACGCAGCCAACAGGGTATTGAGAGAACTGACAGGACTGAATAATATCTATATGAGACAGGTGGGTGCTTTCGGATCTATCGACCGCGATCCGGGAGAGAGAGTTATCTCTGTTGTTTATATGGCACTTATTAATGTCGCCGACTATGACTCCAGCCTCCTTGACAAATATGGACTGATATGGACAGATATCGACAGTATGCCACCACTTTTCTCCGACCATGCCAGCATGGTGAAGAAAGCCATTGAGCAACTGCGCGACAGAATATCCTCTGAGCCTCTGATATTCAACCTGTTGCCTCCCCTATTCACACTTAGCCAACTTCAGCTTGTATATGAGACCGTTCTCGGTGAGGAGATTGACAAGCGCAATTTCCGCAAGAGAGTAAAGACGATGTTGTCTATTGAGAAAACAGAGCTTATCGACAAGGAGACATCAAAACGAGGTGCCGCTCTCTACAGATTTAACAAAAGGTCGCTTGGCGACACACAGAAATTCAAACTCTGATTTTTGTATGTTGAAACGGGCTAACCAACATTAAGCTATTGTCCGTTACTACACCTTATTTATTTTATATAATAAACTAAAATCATTAATCATATTATGAACGACAAGACATTAATGACTCGCGCGGCTGACAATATCCGCATCCTGGCCGCTGCGATGGTTGAGAAAGCAAAGTCTGGACACCCGGGCGGTGCTATGGGTGGCGCTGACTTTATCAATACATTGTATTCCGAGTTCTTGGTCTATGACCCGGAGAACCCCGAATGGGAGGGGCGCGACCGTTTCTTCCTCGATCCCGGTCACATGGCTCCTATGCTCTATTCACAGCTGTGCCTGATAGGTAAATATGACCTTGAGGACCTTAAGAACCTGCGCCAGTGGGGAAGCGTTACCCCCGGTCACCCGGAGCGTGAGCTGGCACGTGGCATTGAGAACACCAGCGGCCCTCTCGGCCAGGAGCATACCTTTGCCGTTGGCGCTGCCATAGCGGCTAAATTCCTTAAGGCCCGCTTAGGTGATGTGATGAACCAGACGATATATGCCTATATCTCTGACGGTGGCGTACAGGAAGAGATCTCACAAGGTGCCGGACGTATAGCCGGAAACCTTGGCCTTGACAACCTCATCATGTTCTACGATGCCAACGACATCCAGCTGTCCACCAAGACAGAAGTAGTAACCAATGAGGACACCGCCAAGAAATATGAGGCTTGGGGATGGTTTATGCAGAAGATCGACGGTAACGATGTTGACCAGATACGTGAGGCTATCAAAAAGGCTCAGGCTGAGAAAGAGCGTCCAAGCATTATCATCGGTCACTGTATCATGGGCAAGGGCGCACGTAAGGCTGACGGTTCATCTTACGAGAGCAACTGTGCCACACATGGCGCACCCCTCGGTGGTGACAACTTCGTGCAGACGATGAAAAACTTAGGAGCAGATCCGGAGAACCCGTTTGTTATCTTTCCGGAGGTTGCTGAGATGTATGCCAAGCGTCGTGAGGAACTTAAGAAGATA
>JAGDAU010000158.1 GCA_017959365.1 Prevotella sp. | reverse complement strand
GACTCCATAATATATTTCACCGGCATACAAGAGGTGAAAGGAGCCTGGCTTGAGGGGCACAACTTCCTGGTAAACAGGGATGAATATGCCTACCAGCTGAGAAATTTCCTCAGCGACAAGACAGGCGAACAGAACAGGGTTAATATCGTCTGCTATGCCCTGACACGTAAGGACGCAGAGAAAAAATATGCCAAACTGCGCCGTAGATACACTACTAAAGCCAAAAGTAAGTATGCCATTAGAGATATCCCGGAGTCCGAATTCATGTTCAAGGGAGTAGAACCCGACAATTATAACCCAACCAACTAATCACCATGGCAACAACGCATCACTTCAGGATTGCCGGGTTTTATGTGAGGATTGTATTCCAGGCATCTAAATTCAACGGCATACACCAGCTTGAGAATTTCAAACCGTTCGCCATTGACGAGCCCACAGACGAGAAACCGCTTTTCCAACTGACCGTTGACGACACTATACTACCCATAAGCAAAGACCAACGCAGGAGAATACGCGACTGCGACACCGGTAACGGCAACACGCTTGTGGACAAGTTAGACGACGGAGGTTATCAGTTTATCATGAGAGATATTGAGGGCTATGACTGCTGTCTTACCATCTGCAACAAGGACTTCAGCAACTGTAGATGCGCCCTTAACGGCACGGATGTGATGAGACGCTTCGGACTCAACAACGCTCTCATGCTTATCTGCTCATTTGCAGCCAGCAAATATCAGACATTGTTTATACATGCGTCATTAGTGAGACACAATGGATATGGATATGCCTTCATAGCACAAAGCGGAACAGGTAAGAGCACGCAGGTAAGCCAATGGCTGCGTCACATACCAGGGTGCGACCTCATGAATGACGACAACCCCATCATACGTATCATCGACGGTGAGCCATGGATATTTGGAACACCATGGAGCGGCAAGACCCCCTGTTACCGCAACGTGAAAGCCCGCCTCGGAGCCGTGACCCGCATTGACAGGGCACCTGCCAACAGCATCGACCACCTGCATGGAGTGGAGGCTTTTGCCAATATGCTACCCAGCTGCTCCGGCATGAAATGGGACAATGATATATACAATAATGTCTGTGACACTGTCACCAAGATAGCTGAATATGACAGGATCTTCACCCTCCACTGCCTGCCTGATGAGGAAGCGGCAAGAGTGTGTTTTGAGGAGGTGACAAAGATAGAAAACCAACAGCGATAGTATCATCCAGTCATGCCAACATATATCATAATCATAATAGCCATCGTCATACTGGTCCTGATACCGGGTCTTCTCTACGTCAAAATGCTTAAAAGAAGACGGATAAATCGCCAGATCAGCTCTACCATCAACAAGAAGCAGCTGAATAACGACGTTCTCATACCCATGGTGGATGAGGTTTTGAGAAGTGGCAAGAAGGTGATTCTTGAACTTCGTGGCAACAGTATGCTACCTTTTCTGCGCGATGCACGCGACAAGGGACTGCTGACCCACTCCAACGGCCATGACTTCAAGGTGGGCGACCCGATATTAGCCGAGGTTGACACTCCCAATAATGAAGTGCGCTATGTGCTCCACAGGATCGTAAAAATTGAGGGCGACAAGATCACACTCCGCGGAGATGGCAATATCGGTATAGAGACGTGCTCACGTGACAAGGTGATTGCCACCGTGATAGGTTTCTATCGTAAAGGACGCACACACCTCGACCGTATCGACAGTATGAAATGGCGCATATACTCCTGGTTCTGGACACGTCTGCTGCCTATACGCCCATATCTGCTTGCCATCCACCGCAGAACGGTATTGCGCTTCTTCACATTAGATGACTATAAGGACTATAGCTATTTAAAGAACACCAATAATAAGGAAATAACAATAAATAAAGATACAACAATGAGAATTAAGAATGGTTTTGAGATGAAGACCGTATGCGGAGAGTATATGGTCAACGCCGTGGGCGAAGAGACATTAGACTACTCCAATATCGTAAGCATGAACGAGAGCAGTGCCCTGCTTTGGGAGAAGATGAAAGAGAAGGGTGATTTTACCCCTGACGATATGGCAAAAGCCCTGATAGAGGTGTATGAGGTGAGCTATGAACAAGCCTACAAAGACTGTGTCAACATTGCTAAGTCATGGGTTGACGCAGGGTTATGTGAGGAGTAAGAACGAGTGAGTAAAACTCAACGGTTTTTATCAAGAGGATTATAACAAAACAGGGCGGTTTCCTAACGAGGATTCCGCCCTGCTTTTATTTTGTGTCCTAATATGGTTGGCAAACACCATTAATGTTTCCCGTTGTTCTCATTGAAGAGTTTCATGCGCTCCTCAAGCGGGGCATACTGTGACTCATTGATGAATGAGGTGCATACCCTTAGCCCCTCCTGACGGCTGCCGGTAGTGACAAGACAGATAGCACTCACACCATAATACATCAGTTCGAGAGCCAGTTGACCGGATGTCATGCCCGGATAGCCAATAGTAAAATAGAAACCGTCTGCCACAGGCTCGTCAAGGTCTTTATCATAGACGATATAGAAACCGTTCTCTGTGAAGATTCGCTTCAATTCCCTGGCACGCTCACCATAGACACTCACTTCCTTGCGGAAGTCATACTCACCGTCCGCTGCCGCCTTAAGCATGGCAGCCATGGCATACTGAGCGCTGTGGCTGGTACCGGAAGATAGAGCGTAAAGCATACGTGTAGAGAACACCGGACCGAAAGGCAAACCCTCATAACGTGCGGCTAAGTCTGGGTACACTCTGTCGAACAGTTTATCAGAGATACATGTCACACCGATACGCTCACCAGCATAGCTGAACGCCTTGGAACCGGAGATAAGAAGGATGTAATTATCCGTATAGTTTGCCACAGATGGCTGATAAGGCGGTTGGAACGGCACACTGAGGTCTTTACGGAAATCCATTGCGAAATATGCCAGGTCTTCCATTATGATAACATCATATTTATTGGCAAGATCGCCGATAGCCTTCAGTTCCTGGTCTCTCAGGCAAATCCATGCCGGATTATTTGGGTTGCTATAGACAATGGCGCATATATTACCTTTGTACAGATACTCCTCAAGCTTCGGAGCCAGCTTATCGCCACGGTAGTCATACACGTCAAATGTCTCATATTTCACACCCATCACCTGAAGCTGCATCTTCTGGACAGGGAAACCCGGGTCGATAAACAGCACGGTGTCTTTCTTCTTGTCTGCCTGTGAACAGGTGAGAAAAGAGGCGAAAGTACCCTGCATACTACCCGATACCGGAACACAGCACTTGGGACTCACATCAACACCGATGAATGCCTTCACAAAGCGCGATGCCTGCTCTTTCAACTCTGGCAGACCCTGGATGTTGGGATAACTGTGGGCTATGCCTTCCTGAAGAGCTTTAATCTGAGCATCCACACCCACTTGAGCGGCAGGCAGACCGGGGATTCCCATCTCCATCTTGATAAACTCTACGCCAGACTTCTTCTCAGCTACCGATGCCACAAGTTTCACCTCACGTATGGTGGCTTTGGCAAAATCCTGTATGCCAAACTCACTGATGAGTCCGTCAACAATCTCACGGCTTATTGGTGTAGGTTTCATTTCTGTGCCTCCCTTCCTATTGCCAGTGCCTTGAAGTTTGCCTCTACCACTGCATCACCCTTGCGTCCAAAGATACGACGTATGGCTGCCTCCAGTTTCTCATAGTTCATGCCAAGAGCCTTCTGGGCAGCACCAAGCAGTATCACATTTGCAGAGCGTGGTACATTATTGTCTTTTGCCATCTGCTCAATATCAATCAAAATGACATTCTCCAGTTTCTGATATGCCTTCTTAATATCCTCCATATCGGGATAATCAGGTATATTAACAAACGGAGAACTGGATGATATAATCCACCCGTCTTTCTTAAGATATGGCAGATAGCGCAGGGCCTCCATTGGCTCCATAGAGATAATCACATCAGCACCGCCAATAGGGATAAGGTCGCTGGCAATGGGTTTGTCGGAAATACGCAGATTACTCTGCACGTCACCGCCACGTTGTGACATTCCGTGCACTTCTGCCTGTTTGATATATAAATTGTCGTTCATGGCAGCCTCACCTATGATAGCAGCTACCGACAGGATGCCCTGACCGCCTACACCACATAATATAATATCTGTTTTCATGTTAAAAATCCTTTTAATAATCGTCTAAAAATCAAATACTAAAAACACTAACGGGAACAAACTCACTTCTTTTCCTGCATCCTCTTCTGCTTGAGGTGTCTTTGTAGGGTTTGCATACACTCCCTGCGAGGTATGATAACACTGATACCATGATAATTGATTTCATCTTCAATAGCCTGCTTTATCTCCGGCATATTCTTTGGTGTCGGCACTACCACGCGCAGATGGGCATTATCAAGACCGAGACCTCTCACGATAGCCTCAAACTTGTTTGTTCCGGCACTGTCCTGTCCGCCTGTCATGGCTGTGGTCAGGTTGTCACTGATAATCACCGTCATGTCGCTGTTCTCATTGATGGCGTCAAGGAGACCTGTCATACCGCTATGAGTGAACGTAGAGTCGCCGATTACTGCCACAGCGGGCCACAGACCGGCATCAGCAGCACCTTTTGCCATACCTATGCTGGCACCCATGTCAACACAAGAGTGAATTGCCTTATATGGCGGCAGGAAACCAAGGGTGTAACAACCGATATCACCAAAGACACGGGCATCCTTATAATTGGCAAGCACCTCATTCAAAGCCTGATACACATCACGATGACCACAACCCTTACAAAGTGCCGGCGGACGGTTTGCCACCACTTTCTCCGACTCAAAGGCCTGCCTGTTATCACGACCTAAAGCCTTTGCCACGCTATCCGGGGTCAACTCTCCAGTACGGGGAAGTTCACCGGTATATTTACCGAGTATCTGGGCATCTCCCGGCATGACACCTCTCACCATGTCCTCTATGAAGGGTTGTCCCTCCTCCACAATAATCACCTTGTCGCATGAGGCTGTCATACGCCTCACCGCCTCCTTTGGCAAAGGATACTGGGAAATTTTCAGTATGGGATAAGGCAGTCCCTCTGGGAATGCCTCATTTACATAGTTGACGGCTATTCCTGAGGCAATAATACCAAGGCTATGGTCAGGCGCATCTATAAAATAATTGTATTTGCTGTTGAGGGCATCATTCTCCAACTCAGCCTGCTGTGCCACAACGATATCATTTCTGCGGCGTGCAAATGCGGGCAGCAAAACCCAGTTCTTTGCCTCTGCGTTGAAATTCATCTCATTCTCCTTACGGGGCTCCTCAATGGTCTCTACCACTGCGCGTGAATGAGCCATACGTGTTGTCACTCTCATCAGTACCGGCAGTCCCACACGCTCTGAGTAATCGAAAGCGTACGACATCATGTCGTATGCCTCTTGCTGATTAGACGGTTCGAGAGTGGGTACCATGGCAAACTTAGCATAAAAACGGCTGTCCTGCTCATCCTGTGAAGAGTGCATGGAAGGGTCATCAGCCACAAGCACCACAAGTCCGCCATTGACACCTGTCATTCCTGAGTTGACAAACGGGTCTGCACATACATTCATACCCACGTGTTTCATACATACCAATGCCCTCTTACCCATAAACGACATACCGAGAGCCTGCTCCATGGCAGTCTTTTCATTTGTGGCCCACTTAGAGTGTACATTACGCTCTTTCGCTAAGGGCGACAACTGTATATACTCTGTAATCTCTGTTGAAGGGGTTCCGGGATAAGCATATACCCCGCTCAGTCCGGCGTCAAGCGCACCCTGCGCTATTGCCTCATCTCCTAATAATAATCTTCTCATAGATTTATTGATATTATTTTAATTATAATGTATTTCCGATATTACAACTCTCTATTTTCAATTTTCAATCTTCGACTCCCAATTCTTTCAGAATGAAAGATGAGACCTGACGTAGCAGGTGGTTACGGGTGTTGCCGCCATAGATGCCATGATTACGGTTAGTGTATATCTGTTCTTTAAAATCCTTGTCTTCCTGAACAAGAGCCTCTGTATATTCAAAGGTGTTCTGAGGATGCACATTATCGTCTGCCAAACCGTGACATATCAGCAAAGCCCCATGCAATTGTTCTGCCCTATTGATAGGGTTGATGGCATAACCATCGGGGTTCTCCTCTGGTGTACGCATATAACGCTCTGTATAAACAGTGTCATAATACTTCCAGTTTGTAGGAGGCGCTATTGCCACACCGGCACGGAACACCGGCCTGCCCTCGCTCATGCTCATAAGGGTATTAAAGCCACCATAGCTCCAACCCCATATTGCTATGCGGTCGGCATCCACATAATTCTGTTTACCAAGCCACAGTGCCGTCTCTACCTGATCACGGGCCTCCAGCTCACCAATCTTTAAATAAGTACACTTCTCAAACTCACTGCCTCTGAAACCCGTACCACGACCATCCACACACACCACGATGCAGCCGTGCTGGGTTAAGTAATAGTCAAACATACCACCCTGCCCCATCGACCCGATACTCCAGGAGTTAACAACCTGCTGGCTGCCAGGACCGCCATATTGATGCATAACCACCGGATATTTCCTCTGAGGGTTAAAAACTGCGGGACGCAACATCCAGCCATTTAGCGTAACGCCTTCTGATGTGGTGAATGAGAAAAACTCTTTCTTACTAAGATTCATACTGTTGACATAATCTCTCAACCCCTGATTATTGAGAAGGGTCTTATGATATTTACCCTTATTGTCGAAAATGTCGTAAATATATGGGGTGTCGGCATCACTCCATCTGTTGACGAAATATTTAAAGTCAGAAGAGAAGACGGCTGTGTTCCACCCTCTTTTGGAAGCTATCGGTGTTATGGTGCCTTTCTTGTCAGCCACAATCACCTGACGCTCAGAGGGGGTTGGTCGGGCAGCAGAGAAATATGTCCTACCCGTCTTCTCATCATATCCATACACCTCATCCACATCATAATCTCCTGCATCTATTTGTCTCACAAGATTCCCCTTTAGGTCATAGAGATACAGATGCATAAATCCGTCACGGTCGGATGGGAGTAATATATGCTCCTTGGTTATCTTTATGTTTTCCAGCACTTCCTCCTTGATATATCGGTCGCCATGTTCCTCAATTATTCTCTCACAAGTACCGGTGTGGGGGTTAGCACTGTACACACACAAGTGATCCTGATGACGGTTAAGGGTTAGCAGGAGTATCTGATTAGGGTCTTCTGTTGAGAAAATCCTTGGTATATAGTCATCTTCCTGTGTTAGCAGATTGATACGGAGAGTCTTACCTGACGCTATATCGTATGACCATGCTGAAACTTTAGAGTTGGCATATCCTGCCTTAGGATATTTATATGAATACTCGCCCGGGTAGTCATCAAAGGCAGCGAAAGCCGGACGCTGACCACGATAGAGCTGCAGACTGTATGTTGCAACGTCACTCTCATCAAACTTAAGCCAGCACAATGATGTGGCATCGGCATTGAATACATAGGCGCTGTTGAAACTAAACTCCTCCTCATACACCCAGTCAGGTATGCCGTTGATAATTTTATTTTTCACTCCGTCTGTTGTAACTGTTGTCAGTGTGCCACTCTTTACATCCTGCAAGAAGATATTATTGTCTTTGACGTAAGCAATCCAGCGAGAGTCCGGTGAGAACTGCGGCACTTGCTGCTGGTCATTGTATCTGGTAATGTGGCGAGACTTTTTCTGCTGCTTGTCGTATAGCACGTAATCAGCAGTAAAAGAATGGCGGTAAATAGGATTGGTTTCATACTGTATCAATACCATCTTACCATCAGGAGAAAGCACATATCCATCAACAGACAGGGCACAATCATCAATATCGGTTAACTCTGCGACATCTACTATAGTATCCACCACCAAACCCGTGGAAAAGTCGCTTGACACCACCATTTGTCCGTCATCGGAAATCTGCGCATACCGGCTAACGCCCTCCAATGGTTGTATATCACTTATTGTCTGTGCTCTATATCGACCGGATGTTATGTCTGTTATCGACACCGTTTCCTGCGCCATTAAACAAGCTGCATTTACCAATATCAGTAAAACAAGAACGAATAATCTTTTTATATCCATTTTTCCTAATTTAATATTCCACAAATGTATCAGCCAATACCCCCATACAGAAAAGTAATCCGTACAGAAGCATGTTACGTGAATTTTCCGCCAGTATGCCGTTTAGGGCTTTACCACGTCCTATACGTTTCATTTTTTTGTATGTGCGTATGTGCAGAGCAAGATATACAAATGGCAGCAGAAATGTGAAATAATGGCCATCCAACAGGAAAAATATTCCCAAAAGGCACGCTGCTATTCCCAATGCCAGATAAAACGACTCCGACACTCTGCCTCCCATATACACCACAAGTGTCTTCTTACCCACTCGTGCATCATTCTCCCGGTCACGGTAGTTGTTTACCACCAGAAGAGTGTCTATAACCAGTCCGCATGCCACTGATGAACAAATTACCAGCTTATTCACCTCACTCGTCTGGATATAATAAGTGAAGCATACAGGTATTATGCCGAAAAAAAGCAGCACCAGTATGTCACCCATGGCATGATATGACATCAATGTAGTGTAAAGGAAACAGAATATCACACACGCTACACCTACCAATATCAATTCTGCACCACCGTAAAAAATCAATGGCAGTCCTATGATACAGGCAAGTGCCGTTATGAGGACTATTGCTCCTCGCATAGCACGTATGCTTACCCATCCCTGCGCACAAGCACGCTTCGGTCCAAGACGCTGCTCGTCGTCAGAGCCTTTCACAAAATCAAAATAATCGTTTACGAAGTTGGCATCCACCTGCATCACAAGGGCAAAAAGCAGACACAGTACGGCGGGAACAATATGGAAGCCACCCCACCCTACCGCCGAGACAGCAAGAGAGAGGCCCATGACAACAGGTACCGCCGCACCACTCAAAGTCTTGGGTCTTGAAGCCAGCACCCAGGCCTTAAAAGAGTTTTTCGCAACATTATTTTCGTCCATAGCTTGCAAAATTAATAATTAATTTTTATCTTTGCAAACAAATATGAAAGTATTATGGAAATTTCACGTGTCAGCCTTGATTTAATGGAGTTTATTGAGCAGAATATACTGCCCAGATATGCTGCTTTTGACGCTGCTCATAATATGGAGCATGTAACGAGAGTCATACGCCGGTCGTTAGACCTCGCACAGAAGACAGGGGCAGATATCGACATGGCGTACACCATTGCGGCATACCATGACTTGGGATTAGAAGGTCCCAGGGCTGTACACCATCTCACAAGCGGTAAAATCCTTGTTGCTGACCAAAGGCTGAAGAAATGGTTCTCACCGATGCAGATAAAGATTATGAAAGAGGCTGTGGAAGATCACAGGGCATCGGCAGCCCACGCCCCAAGGAGCATGTACGGCAAAATAGTGGCAGAGGCAGACCGCGACCTTGACCCGGAAACGGTGTTCCAAAGAACGATACTGTTCGGGCTGTCTAATTATCCTGAAATGACCAAAGAACAACAGTGGGAGCGGTTTAAGGACCACTTAGACAATAAATACTCTGTCAATGGCTATATCAAACTGTGGCTGCATGGCTCTGACAATGAATTAAAACTCAAACAGATAAGAGAATTTATAGCCACGCCGGAAAAACTAAAGGCACTATTCAACAGACTATATGATAATCTCTCTGCTAAACAATAGAAAAACAGAGTGCTCAGTGCTTTGGGCGCTTGGGCCTATCAGAGAAATCCAGGGCTACTCTCAATTCATCCTATAGTACAGGTATGCCAATATGGCAAGCAGGATAATGGTGAATACAGTCTTTAGCAGGCAACTTGCAACCTTTTTAAGTATCACGACTCCTATGATGATTGCAATCAAAGCAATTACATAATACAATATATTGTCCATTTATTTTAATATTTAACTATTTACGATTTACTATTCGTTCCCGTTAACGTTAAAACATGGTCACTTTTATCTTTTAACTCGACTCAACATCAGAACAAGGACTTGAAAGTCTGGGGTATTGGGGTCTCAAACTCCATACGCTCATGGGTAACAGGGTGATAGAAACACAACAGGAAAGCATGCAGACACAGTCTGTTCAGAGGGTCATCGCCATTACCATATTTCACATCACCACACACAGGATGCCCCAAGTCAGCACAATGGACACGTATCTGATTCTTACGTCCCGTCTCCAACTTAAACTCCACCAGACTGTGGGATGTAGTTCGGTCAAGGGTAAAGAAATGGGTAACGGCATACTTGCCACCATTGTCAACCGGAGAGGAATATGTGAAATACGCCTTGTTGTCCCTGAGCCAGTTTGCTACGGTACCCTCATCCTGCTCCATCTCTCCTGACAACACCGCCACATAACGGCGATCATAGACTATCTTATGCCACTCATGTTCCAGGGTCTGCTCTGTCTGCATATCCTTGGCATAGACCATCAGCCCGCTTGTATCACGGTCTAAACGGTGTACCACATGAGCTGTGCAATGTTGTTTGCTCTTGCGGAAATAATCATCCAACACAGCCTTGACATTCAACGACTTATGACCGGCAGGCATAGACAGGATTCCCACAGCCTTCTCTACCACAATAAGGTATTTATCCTCATATACCAGTTTCACATGTTTACTGCGAAATATGTCATTAGTCTTACTTTTGCTGACAGCGATATGCATACCCGGGCGCAATGGATAGTCAAACTGCGTCACCGTCTTGCCGTTCACTTTAATGCCATGTCCTTGCAATGTAGCTTTCACCTTCGTCTTCGACATCTTAAGGTTGGCAATAAGCCATTCCAATAATGGCGACTCACGGTCAACTGTCAGCCGGTCATATAATTCGTCTTTACTCTTACCTGTTATCATTAGCGTAGTGTTTACAACCTGCAAAATTATCATATTATTCCTATCCAACAATAATACCGTCACAAGTTTTATGTTAAATTGTTTTAATAGAATAACGGGCAGTTAGTTTCGGCATAGCCGACATTAATAATCTACATCTCCAAATTATTCATCAGAAAAATTTGGAAGTGTAAAAAAAAGATTGTAAATTTGCATGTCGTAATCTACCAATTATCAAAAGACCGCATTGTAAAAGGCGCTACTGCGCCTTTCAAAACATAAAACAAAAAACACAAAACAAAAATGGCAAAGATATATGTTTTTATGGCTGATGGCTTCGAAGATATCGAAGCATTGGCACCCATAGACATCCTGCGTCGTGGAGGTATGGATGTGACAACAGTGAGTATCAACGATACATTGGAGGTGGAATCTGCACATGGAGTAACAATACTGGCAGACACTGTCTTTGAGGCTGCAGACTTCAGCGATGCCGACCTCTTGGTGCTACCGGGAGGAATGCCCGGAGCGGCAAACCTTGACAATCATGAGGCTTTAGGAGAGCTGATAGTTGAGCATAACGCTCAGGGTAAATATCTTGCAGCAATATGTGCCGCACCACTCGTCTATGGCAGAAGAGGCATTCTCCAGAGTAAGCGAGCCACATGCTATCCTGGATTTGAGAAATACCTTGACGGAGCAGAGTACACCAGGGAACTTGTCACGACAGACGGCAATATCATTACTGCCGACGGGCCTGGAGCCGCTATGCCTTTCGGATATACTTTACTGTCACTCTTTGCTGACGAGCAGACAGTAAACGGCTTAAAAGACGGCATGATGTTCACACAACTGATGACAAGTTGACGAGTTGACAAGTTGTTTGTTAGTTAGCGAGATGTCGTAGTAACGTGGTAACGATTAATTAAAAAATCCCATGGATTATATCATCATTGTTGCTGGAGGGAAAGGGCTGAGAATGGGTGGCGACCTGCCTAAGCAGTTTATGCTCCTCAAAGGACAGCCCATTCTCATGCACACCATTATGAGATTTCATGAGTATGACCCAGGCCTTAAGATAATTCTTGTTTTGCCGAAAGACCAACAGGACTACTGGCACGAGCTGTGCAAGAAATATAGGTTCACCATACCCCACACCATTGCTGACGGCGGTGAGACACGCTTCCATTCCACCCTAAGCGGACTGAGCCTTATCCCTAACGACACACGCGGACTGGTGGGAGTGCATGACGGAGTCAGACCCTTCCCGTCAGTAGAGATGATCCGCGAGTGCTATAATGCGGCTGCAGGCAAGGGTGCCGTTATTCCCGTCATACCGGTAGTAGATACATTGCGTCACATCAGCGGACGTACCGTTGACCGTTCTGATTACATGGCGGTGCAGACACCACAGGTATTCACCATCGACTTGCTCAAGAAAGCCTTTCAGCAACCCTACAGTCCTCATTTCACCGATGATGCCTCAGTGGTAGAGGCATACGGTCATACTGTATCCACAGTTGAAGGCTGCCGTGAGAATATCAAAATAACCACTCCCTACGACCTGAAAATCTCTGAGGCGATAGTGGGTTAATAACGGGAACTGTTTAACATAAAACATAATAAATAAAACACAAAAACATAATTGTCTCTTCTTGATCAAGACATAATGTATATCCCTGGGGTGGGTCCCAGAAGGAAAGACCTACTTACCAAGGAACTCGGCATACGTAGTTATGACGACCTGATAAACTATTATCCCTACAAACATATTGACAGGAGTAAGGTTTATTTTATCAATGAGCTGCACGATGGTATGCCATACGTGCAGATAAAGGTACATATCCTTAGTTTTGAGGAGTTTGACATGGGTAAACGGAAGAAACGTATTGTGGCCCACGTCACTGATGGCACCGGACTGTGTGACATAGTATGGTTTAACGGTGCCAAATATGTCTACGACAACTATCATAGAGATATCGATTACATCATATTCGGGAAACCCGGCATATTTAACGGGCGTTTTCAGTTTGTGCACCCGGACATTGAGAAAGCGGCGTTGATGGAGCTATCAGAGATGGGTATGCAACCATATTACAACACTACTGAGAAAATGAAAAACGGTGGCCTTAACTCCACCGCTATGGGTAAGATCATCAAAAATATGCTGGAGCGTCTTAACACTATGCTGCCAGAGACTCTACCCGACTATATCACAACACCGCTGCACCTCGTGTCACGCGACACAGCACTGCGTGACATCCATTATCCCAAGACCACAGAGCAACTGCGTCGAGCCACCTTCAGACTGAAGTTTGAGGAACTGTTTTATGTACAGCTCAACATCTTACGTTATGCGAGTGACCAGCGGCGCAAATACCGCGGTTACGTGTTTCAGCACATAGGGGATGTATTCAACAGGTTCTATCGTTATAATCTGCCTTTTGAACTTACCGGTGCTCAAAAGAGAGTGATGCACGAGATACGCGATGATATGCGCACGGGCAGACAGATGAACAGGCTGCTGCAGGGTGATGTGGGCTCCGGCAAGACCCTCGTTACGCTGATGACTATGCTCATAGCTATCGACAACGGTTTCCAAGCGTGCATAATGGCACCCACAGAGATATTGGCTGAGCAGCATAACGCAACCATTCAGGAATTTCTGGATGGCATGAACCTTAATGTCCGGTTGCTGACTGGTATCGTAAAGGGAAAGAAACGCAAGGAGATATTAGAAGGACTATCCGACGGTAGTGTAAATATCCTCATCGGCACACACGCCGTAATAGAGGACAGCGTAGAGTTTCATCGCCTCGGAGTGGCTGTGATAGACGAGCAACACCGTTTCGGTGTGGCACAGCGTGCCAAGCTATGGAACAAAAGCGAGAACCCGCCTCACATCCTCGTGATGACAGCGACACCCATACCTCGCACACTCGCAATGACACTGTATGGTGACTTAGACGTGAGTGTCATCGACGAGTTACCGCCGGGACGCAAGCCCATTCAGACTATCCATCGTTACGATGACCAGACAACAAGTTTGTATCAAGGCATACGTCAACAGATTGAAAAAGGCAGGCAGGTTTATATCGTATTCCCGCTTATAAAAGAGAGTGAGAAGATGGATCTCAAGAACTTAGAGGCTGGATATGAGAGTTTGTGTGACATCTTCCCCGACATGAATATAGGTAAGGTACACGGCAAGATGAAACCAGCTGACAAGGATGCCGAGATGCAGCGTTTCCTCAACAAAGAGACACAAATTCTCGTGGCAACAACGGTGATAGAGGTTGGTGTCAACGTTCCTAACGCTTCTGTAATGGTTATCCTCGATGCCCAGCGCTTCGGACTGTCACAGCTCCATCAACTGCGCGGTCGCGTAGGACGTGGTGCAGAGCAATCATACTGTATCCTCGTCACCAACCGCTCACTTAGTGATGTCACACGCAAGAGGATTGACATCATGTGCGACACCAACGACGGGTTCCGCATAGCAGAGGCAGACCTCAAACTGCGTGGCCCGGGAGACCTTGAGGGCACCCAGCAAAGCGGTGTCGCCTTCGACCTGAAAATAGCCGACATAGCCCGCGACGGTCAGATAGTACAGCTTGCCCGCAATGAGGCTCAGAAGATTATTGATGACGATCCTACCTGTACAAATCCTTATCATAGTCTGTTATGGAATAGACTTAAAGTATTGAGAAAGACCAACATAAATTGGTCTGCGATTTCGTAATAATGTGTTAAAGTTACACTAAAAACTGTTAATAATAGCCTCAGACCGTTTTTTTTACTTACCTTTGCACCGTGTTTAGGAGGCCGTTGTGCTTTTGTATTGTTCAACGGAGTGTATTTTTCCCCAAACACGTTATTATTAACTAAGCAACATAATCATGAGACTTAAAAACTTATTTAGGATTTTTGCATTATCAACAGTAATAACATTATCAGCCACTACACAGGCTCAGGACCTCATAGCACGTCAGGCTCCTGTTGACCGTAAGTCAAAGGTTGTTGACACAGTAGTAATAGTTTCACAAAGACAGATATTAGCCGAGAGGGAGGCTTCTGAATATCCCTCTTCTGACCTCTACCCCACTTGGGAAAACAACTATGCCCACAAACCCTCACCAATGCCAGACACATATAAGATAGACCTGCGTGGCTTCCATATGCCAACACCAAGTCGTGTGGTGACATCTAATTTCGGACCACGCTGGGGACGTATGCACAAGGGTCTTGATATTAAAGTTTATATAGGCGACACCATCCGCGCTGCTTTCTCTGGTAAGGTACGTGTAGTGAAATACGACGCCAACGGTTATGGCAAGTATGTCGTTATCCGTCATAACAATGGTCTTGAGACAATCTACGGCCACATGTCCGCACAACTTGTTCAACCCAACCAGAATGTAGTGGCGGGCCAGCCTATCGGTTTAGGTGGCAACACCGGACGTAGCACCGGTTCACACCTCCACTTTGAGACACGTCTGTGTGGTGAGGCTCTCAACCCGGCATTAATGTTTGATTTCAAGCATCAGGATGTTGTAGGTGACTTCTATGTTTACCGCAAGAGCACATACCAGAGTGAGTCTCTTCAGGCTACACGCCTGCGTGGCAAGAATGCCGACGGTGGCTACACCAGACAGGATGTCACAGGCACAATGAACTAAGAAAAGAACATTGAACATTTCACATTTCATGATAAGGCGGACATTATGTCCGCCTATTTTGTAAAAGAAACAATATGAGCGACAAACCATCCAAGAGCACCTTACCCCCTATTGCCGAGATTATAAAAGGTATGCTATTCACCGCAATAATACTCTTTTTCATCTCACCAGACTCCTACACCCATCTGCCGTTTGGCAGAGGTGACTCAGCCTGGTTTTTCCTATCTGGCAAGGCATGGATGAATGGCATGACACCATACGTGGACTTCTCAGATTCCAAGGGGCCGCTGTTATGGCTCATCTATGGCATTGGCTACCTGATAAGTCCACGGTCATATCATGGTGTTTTTTGGATAAGCGTATTATTCTATTATGTCACCTTTCTGTTTACTTATAAGACAATAAAACTGTTTCTAACCAAGAAATACTGGGCACTGGGAGCAACGGCGATAATGCCATTAGCCTATTTTAACCCCTTGCTACATTATGAGATACGCGCAGAGGATTTCTGTCTCACGTTTATGGTTATTTCCCTGTTTCTCTTGTGTAAGACATTATATGGCAGGGAAATACCAGATGTACAGATTCTATCACGCCGTTCATTCACCATGGGTGCTTGTTTCATGGCTATCCTGCTCATAAAATTTAACATAGCAGCTATGCAGGCTGTTCTCTCATTATTCCTCCTTATATACTCCATCCGATACATACGTTTTGCGAGAGAGATGGTGTGGATGGCAATGGGTGCCGCAGTGATTGCGGCGCCTTTCATCGTCTATTTTGCCGCTGTCGGCAATCTGAAGAGTTTTATTAATGAGTATTTCTTACTCACATTTCAGACAACCGACCACTGGACAGACACATCACATTTCATCTTCGGCTATATGTCACTCAACACATTGCCTGTAGCCATTACGGTTTTTGTCGTTACTCTGTCAGGTGTGCTTATGGCTGTGCGCTACCTGTCAAGATGGAGATACATACCATTAATCGCCTTTCTGATAATCTTTACCTTATCTCTGCAAAACGCCACATGCACATATTATTTTTGCAACGTGGCACCTTTCCTGCTGTTCCTTGTGATAGGAGTAGTGTTGTTTATTGACAGACAGACACGTGACACCTATAAGGTAAGGAGGATAATAAGCGTCTTACGCCCGGTAATCATACTTATGATATTGGTATTATGCGTGTACGCCAATATTGAGGCAACTGATAAAGTGGGTAACATACGGTGGCAGGACAACTCCAAGAAAGAGGAGTATAAAAACATAACATCGGAGATGACAAAGAAGAAAAAACCCACAATAGTGTATTTCTCTTTCCTCGACGCCTACGATGTGCCTTGCGACGCCCTGCCGGGATGTAAGTATTTCGCACGTCAGGACGGTGAACTGCCTGAGATGCTTGAAGAAGCCCGCGAAGCCTGTCGTAATGGGCAACCTGACTTTGTCATGGCAAAGGCAGATGACAACGACACTCATCATTTCCTGCTCTCATGCCAATATAAGCCTATAAAAGAAGGCAGACACCTCGGTGTCCGCCTCTATGCTAAACAATAACACTCTATTTCTTACCAGGCTTGTGGCCTTTGTAATTCTTGTGCCCTTTGTGCTTCTTGCAGTTCTTACACTTGCAGTTGCCTTGCTTGCCACCCCTCTTACCATCAGGTTTGCATCCTTGATGCTTTTTGTGCTGTCCATCGGGTTTGCACCCTTGATGTTTTTTGTGGTGTCCATCAGGTCTTGCTGTCGCTCCAGTATGCCCGTCGGGCTTCATGCCATGATTATGTTTGCACGGAGCTCCACACTCTGTCTGGCATTCTTGTTTCTTATCTTTACGCACATCCTGTGCGCTGGCTGTCATACTCACTGTCATGGCTGCAACGATGAATGCAGCACTTATCAAAAATCTTTTCATAGTCGTAATTTTTAAATTTTACTGAATACAATTCTTTTACTCTCAATTCTACTCATTAGACATCCGAAGAGATCCACATGTTTAATCACATTACATTTATTAACCTAAAGTCAACATTTTTTTACCTTACACCCGCTGACGAAGGAATGACAAGTGGCTACTCACAGCACTCAGCGTGCCATAATGATCAGACATTATGGAATATCTCTCACGCAGAGACTTCCCCTTGTGCTTCTGGCTCATGCCATTGTCAAGGAAGTGGCACAGCACACTGTGAGTGTTTACAAGAGACATGCCACGGTCCTCGGCTGCCTTCATAACCCTTATGCACCAGTCCACATCAGCGGAATAACGATAATCGGTATCGTATGGGACGTCCTTAGCAATCTCCCTAAGAGCGAAGAAAGCCTGATGACAAACCACCATACCATCTTTAAATGAACGCCACGACAATTTTTCCGGGGCATCCTTATGGCGCGGACGAAGGATATTATTATCTATATCCACTATAACCGTGTCCCCATACACTACACCGGTCTTCACGTCACTCCCGGCAGCCTCAGCAACAATAGTAAGTGTGTCGGGGGAGGCAAAGCGATCACCGGCGTTCAGAAACACCACATAATCGCCCGTTGCCCGGAACAGCCCTTTGTTCATGGCGTAATACAGACCGCTGTCAGGCTCCGATTGTATGACTACCTCGTATGGTGAGCCAACGGCCTTCAGACGTCGGGCGTATTCCCTACTCATTGCCATCGTCTCGTCTGTGGAAGCGCCATCTATTATGATATGCTCCACATTGTCATAGCCCTGCTCCATAACACTGTCCAAAGTAGCCTGCATTACCTCTCCAGCATTATACGTTACCGTGATAACAGATATTTTCATCATATATCGTAATAATTTGTATTCTTCAATGCGTCATTATAAACATCTATATATCTCTTGGCGACAAGGCTCTGTGAGTAATCTGCAGCCACCTTTGCCACGGCGGCATCCGATAATGAGTCATAGCGTTCATGTCCGACAACCCATTGTATACCTTCGGCAAGGTCATCCGGATCCTTATAACGTGCAACATAGCCGTTTTTCTTATGGTCTATCATCTCCGGTATGCCACCTACATCAAATCCCACACATGGTGTGCCACATGCCATCGCCTCCATGATGGTGTTTGGCAGGTTGTCCTCAAGAGACGGCAGAACGAATACATCTGCGGCATTATATGCCTCAACAATCTTCTTCTCGTCAGAGATATAGCCTAATGGCATGACATCGATATTCATTTGTCTCGCCAACTCATCAGTACCCCCACCAAGTAATGCCACTACATAGCTATTCCTCACACTATCATCAGCAGCAAGCTTATTAATGGCACTAACAAGATATGACATCCCCTTGTAACGGTTAGTCACTTTCTGAGCCGCAAACAGAATAACCTTCTTGCCAGCTGGCAGACCAAGCATATCTTTTGCCTCCATCTTATTACGTCGCATGAAAACACGTCGGTCAAGAGTATTAGGTATAGCCGTTACGTTCTGTTCTTGTAGGAGTCCGCTGTGTAGCGCCTTATCTGCAAGCCACCTACTACATGCGACAAAATGTATGGGATAAGCCTCAAGCAAGTCCTTTTTCTTTTTCCATATCTTATAAGAAAGATCTTTTTTACTGCCACCACCCGGTAACAATCGGCAGAGACCACACTCTCTGGTATAATTATCGCAATTTGCCGTAAGGTGGCATATCCCCACCGACGGCCAAGCATCATGCATGGTCCAGACCACAGGTTTGCCACTCTTGAGGATTTTCTCTATACCCTTCAGTGAGAGCATACCTTGATTTATCCAGTGCAAGTGGATAATGTCAGCCTCCTCAAACTCCCTTGTATTTGTGATGTCAAGTCCGCTATTGGCAATATCCACCTCAAAGAGGCGTTTCCTTGAGAGGTGCAGGCGCAAGAATATACATAGTCTTTCCCACAGGAAAGCCCATCGCTTACTCCATGCGCTTCCTGTTTCCACCACATTGATATTATCAGCATCCTTGTCAGCAACAAGCATCTTTGCTTTAACACCATTATTTATAAGAGCGTCCATGAGTCTTGAAGCAGCCACCGCCGCCCCACCCGTCCGGCTCGATTTATTTACTATCAGTACTCGCATAATTATTCAACAGAAGCATTACATTTGCTCAACTCTGTAGTTTTATGTATTTAATGTATTTATAAAGACAAACACTTTCTATTCGTGCTATTTGTGCAAATGTAGTCATTTTATTATTAAGGGCAAAATAATATGAGTATTTTTTGTAAAATAAGTGCATTTTTTCACTGTGTGCGCACACAATCGATTGATTTATATCAAAAAGGTGGCAAAAAAACAAAATATAGATGAAAAAAATTGGTGTGAGTGCTTAAACCTTATTACCTTTGCATCGTCAAAAGAATAGATTGTTTAGGTTAGTAGTAATAGATTTAGGTTTTTAGTTATTAGATTTAAGGTAGAAGTTTAACGATTGTAGTTTAGGATAACAAAAGGTGAACCGTGAGGCTCCCTTTCGTTAGAAGACAATTCAAAAAGGTTAAACATACTGACTAAGGCGCAGCTCGTGAGGAGTTGCGCCTTAGTTTTTCTATATCAACTATAAACTCTTAAATCCAAACATTAAACTATAATAATCTGTGCTTTTTAATACCACTGTATGGTGTTGCTGATGCCGCTGTGTTTGTCGTATTTGAGGGCATCGGTAAGTGTGGAGGCATTACAACGGAACGTGAAATTATATGATGTATAGGGAGCGAGGACTATGGAACAGCTCATATTGAAACAGTGGAGGTCGCGCGACAAGGATGCCGTGGTCATTGACACATCCTTATTCTCAAAATCGTAACCAGTAGCAAAATTAATGTTCCATCCATCACTTATACGCAGGTTACCACTCACATTAAGCGTCTGTGAGAACTTATATGGATAGCGCATACGCTTGGTGTTGAATTTTCCACTCGTATTCTCCCTCATAGTGATTCCATAGCCGAAGGTGAGCGACCAGGGCATTGAGAATTTCATATATCCATCCTCGTCAGTCTCCGCCTTACCGCCGCTGCTGCGTTTCTTGGCAAGGTGCTTGCCGCGCTCCAGGTCATCATCCATATTCGACTCTATGCGCGTGTCCATATTGTCATCATCAAACTCCTCCTCTTCCTCGTCTTTCTTACCGCCACCGAACCACTGCTTCAGCTTCTCGGGGTTAAGGGTAAATGAAAAGTTCTGTGATGTTCCTTGGAAACGGCCGAACCTGCCATATCCCCACTCCGTATGATTACCGATGTATGGCTTGCCATTCTCGTCAAGCTCGTAAGCGTAGGTGGCGAAGACGGCACGCATATTAAACGTGTAGTGCTTCCACCATTTCAGACGGATATTCATAGACAGGTCACTCCATGGCTTCTCCTTTGCTGCCATGTTATACGACATCGACATACCTAAGTTGTCGATAATGCTCAATTTCTTAAATCCTGTGGAGTCCCTGTCAGACTTTACCTTCATCTCGATATTATTGTCGATGTTGAGAGCCACACTTCCCATGCGTCCACGCCCCGGGGGTGAGAAGAGCTGGTTAGCGTAAGGTGAATATTCCACGAGGCTCACATTACCATCGGCATCAGTACGCTGGTATGTCTTCCAATAGCCGTAGCGGCTGGAGCCGAAGTCCGGGGCATAGTTGAACGACAGGTATGGCGTTATCACATGGCGCAATGTCTGTATCTTATCACCGAATATCTTACGACTCGGTGTCCAGAAGCCATACACCTTTGTGGAAAGTCCCATGCTCATACTCCAGTTATACACATTATAGAAGCCGTATGTAGTGTCAACCACCTCGGTCAGTGCCTCATTATCCCACGAGCGGCTCACCTTATGGGAATACATCCTGTCTGTGAACGTCAGTGATGGCGTGACATTAAGATAATTGAACAGCGTGAAGCTACCCTTGATAGGTACCTGATGCTGGAAACCGTTCTTCCAATCCTTGATAAGGTCGGCTTTCATAACATGATCTTCCTTATCCGTTATGGAGTTGCTGAACTGTCCGGTATAACTCACTGAGATCTTCTCATACCATCTCTCATTACCCGCTACTTTTTTCCGCTTGAACGGATAGAACTGGCTAATATTGACATTGATGTCAGGCAGAAGGAGCGTAAGTGTTGAGTCACGCATGTTCTGGTTTATATTCATCGTGGTACTCAGCGACATGCCTATACTTGAGAATCCCGTGCTGTATCTAACTGACGACGTGCGTGTTGTCTGCGTCAGCGCCTGTGGGTTATACATACTGTTGAGGTTGTTGCGCTCATAGCTGCTGGTTGCGAAATTGACGTTGGCGGAGAAGATGCTGAACGGGTTTGCCTTAGCATCCTGGTTATGGCTCCAGGTCAGTTTGAAACTCTCGCTACGTGAGAAGTCGGGCATTCCCTTATCTCCTGTCTTGGTATCCTGATAGCTGAAAAGGAAACTGCCGGAGTATTTATACCGTTTACGGTAGTTGGAGGCAGCGGATATGCCCCATGACCCTTTAGTATAAATCTCTGCCAAGAGCTTCAGGTCTAACTTGTCGCTGATGGCAAAATAGTAACCTCCATCACGAAGGTAGAAGCCGCGATCGCTCTCCTCTCCATACGATGGCATAATGAAGCCGCTGGAGTATTTCTTGGTGAAGGGAAAGAAACCATATGGTATGGCAAGCGGCAGAGGCACATCGGCCACCACGAGATAAGCCGGTCCGAACACCACATCCTTTCCTGGTCTGACCTTAGCCCGGGAGAGGGAAATATAGAAGTCGGGGTGAGGGTCATCGCAGGTGGTATAGCGGGCATGCTCGATGTATATCTCACCATTATCATTACGCTTAGAATGTTCACCGGTAAGGAAACCGTCCTCCTGTTCGGTATATACATTATCAATAAATCCCTTTTTGGTCTTGAAATTGAAGAGCAGCGTGTCGCTCTCATATTCGTCGCTACCCATCTTAAAAAGTGGCTTGCCAGCTACCACCCCAAGGGAGTCTGACGTACCCATGGCCCGCACCAGGTTATTATCCATGTTAAGGTACACCTGGTCGCTCAACAGCGACATATTCTCATAGTCCACTTTCGACGAACCATAGAGATAGGCTGTCTTATTGAAGGCGTTATACACCAAAGAGTCCTGCGCCGAGAATCTCACCGGTGAGTCTATGCCCTTGGTCTTTGCCCTGTTGATGCTGTCAACACGTATGGAGTCATCAATGTGTTTGTTGTGTAGATATATTGCTTTCTGAAGAGAATCCATGCCAGCAGTGTCTGCCAACAGTCGCAGGGAGTCGCGTTGCAGGCTGTCAGTAGGCAGTGAGTCTGTGGACACACTGTCGTTTCTAACCCTGCCACGCCTGTTATCGGGCGTGCCAGGAATGCCTGCGTTGGCAATCATGAATATGAATGCCATCACGAGTATTGTTATAAGCGACTTATTTCTCATCAATCTTGCAAAGGTAATACAAATAAACCTAATTGCAAAAAATATCACACTTTTTTAAATTTCTCATGCCACTCACTGAAACGCTCCACGCCGGCATCGCCGAATTTCCGCAGACTGTGAAGTGCCTGTTCGTAGGTTTTCTCCCTTTCCGGTCGTGACTTAGAGAAAAATTTGTCGGCATAACAGATTATCTGCTCTTCTATTGTCTCAGGCAGATAGCTTCTCAACTGAAGCGGTAAATGCTGTGACACCACCTCCTCCTGACTGATACCGGCACCGGTATGCCGCTCACACACCCGGGCATGACGTGGAAATCCCTCTGCTCTGAGTATCTCTGCTCCTATAACGCCATGACGGATATATGGCTCTGTACCATGGCAATAGATGCCTGGAGCATCACAACGGAACACACCGATGTCATGCAACATGGCAGCCTCCTCCACAAAAGCCGCATCGGCATTAAACTCAGGATGAGACGAAACAATCTGTAATGCTTTGCGCATTACAGATTGGCTATGGTCAAGCAACAGACGACGCAAAGCATCGTCTGCCGGATAATATTTGTTTATCAATGAGAGATAATCCATTAAGCCTCAGGACGCTGGATATATGCTATCACGTCAGACTTGCCTATCTTACTGCCCTGACGCGCGTTAATCTCAACGAGTTTGCCACCCATGGCTGCCTTAACCTCCACAAACTCTCCCCAAGGAGCAAGGATATAGCAGAAAGTGTCGCCCTCGGCATACTCCTTACCAATGAATGGCTCTACGGAGGGTGCTGCCTCAGCGTCACCATTGAACTCCCAGAACACCTGACCCTTAACAGGAGCCACTATAGCGTCGGCCTTAGCATGCTTGAACTCAGCAAGCTGCTCTGGTGTTAACTGTGAACCAAGTTCGGCATCCTTAGCACTCTGCAGGTCTGCAAGGAAATTCTTCTTTGCCTGACCGCTCTTGTAGTTCCGGTACTGCTCCGGGTGCATGGCAAGCTCAAAGAGCTCCTCATCGTCCTTACCACACTCCCATCCATTATCTGCCATCTCCTTACGGAAGTCATCTAGGGCATTGGGTATCAGTGTATGGGGGTCTGCGTCAGTAAACTCCCTACCCTGCTTGGCTGCAAGGTCAACAAGCACCGGATCGATGGTACCGGGTATCTTACCGCTCTTACCAAGTATCATGCCCCACATAGAGTCGTCCATCATAACGAAACGGCCCTTACCCTGCTCTATAGTGAGCAGATTCATAAGAGCTATGTTCTTGACATACTGTGAGAATGGTGTCACAAGTGGAGGATAGCCCACACGCGGCCAAACATACTCCACCTCGCTGAAGAGCCTTACGAGCATATCATCCATAGACAACTCTTCTTCGCCCTTCTTCTTACGCAGGTTGTTGATAGTGTTACGTATGCCACCAAGGTCGGCCATCATGGAACCCATCATTCCGCCAGGCAGGCCGCAGCCAAGGAGCAGTGAGCTCATTTGCTTGTTGGCGGGGTTGATGAAATAACCAAGCCACTCGTCTATAAACTGCTGGGTCAGTGAGCGAGCCTTCATATATGCTGCCATATTTATCTCTGGCACATCAAAGCCCTCATTCTTCAGCATACTCTGAACAGAGATGATATCTGGGTGCACCTTACCCCATGACAACGGCTCGATGGCTGTGTCGATGATGTCAGCGCCGTTATTACATACCTCAAGGATGGAAGCCATAGAAAGACCTGGACCGGAATGACCGTGATACTCAATGATTATCTCTGGATGACGATCCTTTATCATCTTTGTCAACTTACCGAGGAAAGCGGGCTGTCCGATACCTGCCATATCCTTCAGACAGATCTCCTCAGCGCCAGCCTCTATCTCTTTGTCAGCGATGTCGCAATAATACTCTAATGTGTGAACGGGCGAGGTTGTAATACACAGTGTGCCCTGTGGCGTCATGCCTGCTGCCTTAGCCCATCGTATGCTGGGAATGATATTTCTTACGTCATTGAGACCATCAAAAATACGTGGTATATCCACACCCTGTGCATGCTTCACTTTATACATCAGTTCCCTGACATCGTCAGGCACTGGATACATACGTAATGCGTTCAAGCCTCTGTCAAGCATGTGGGTCTTTATACCCACCTCATTAAATGGCTTACAGAATGCCCTTACGGCATCATTAGGATTTTCACCCGCCAACAGGTTTACCTGCTCAAAGGCTCCACCATTTGTCTCCACTCGAGAGAAACAACCCATTTCAATAATCACCGGAGCAATCTTCTCAAGCTGCTCTTTTAGTGGCTGAAACTTACCAGAGCTCTGCCACATGTCCCGATAAACGAGACTAAACTGTATTTTTTTCTTCATAATTCTCTAAATGACCTGCAAAATTAAGCATTTTCCCATAATTACAATAACAACTACGGCATTTTTTACATTTTATTTAGGTATAATGAAAGAAAAAAAGACTTATTTATTGCGTTATTCAAAAAAAACACCTATTTTTGCACGAAATATACTTTTCTCAACTTTCAGAAACTTCAGTTGAGTTGTGTTAAAAGATAAATATGAAAAAATTATTGTATATAATTATCGCACTATCTGCCTTGGTTTCTTGTATTGACAATGGTAAAAAGGGAGATGTGGCGATTGATAAGACACAGAAAGCCCCGGGAGACAGCGCACTATACGGATTGGCTGCCATGGGATGTAATGACACGTGTGTGGTTTTCCTACCCAATGAGGGTGGCGACCCTGTTATTTACAACACGCTAAAAGCTAACAAGGCAGGGCGGGTACTTGGAAAGCCCGAGATTGGCGACTGGGTAGCCATCATACCCGTGAAGAAAGGATCTAAAGAGGCGTATATGGTGGTTGACCTCGACCAGTTGAAGGCTACATGGACTTATCAGGTACTGCCTGAACTGAAAGAGAGCGCCATGATGACAGAAATGGAACAGCGTGACATGATGGCGCGTATCGGCGACTCACTGAGGGCGTTATGGTTTGTGCCAAGGGAATACGGATTCACATTAAAACGACATGGCGAGGCAACAACTGTGGGCATGATTATGCGGTCCAACACACTCGACAATGACAGCCCCGTGGAATACCCGCCATTAATACGCTACAACGGTTGGACAACATACAACGGCAAACTAATCCTTATCTATGATCCCAGCAAGCGGTATGTACAGAAAAAAGACACAAAAGAAAAACTTGTCGTAACACGCGACACAGCCGACATCATAATGATGAGAGAAGATACCCTGGTGCTGAAATTCTCTAATGGCAAAACCATCGGCTACCACAAGCAAGAAAATGCCACCGAGGCGAACAAAGCCGCTCAGAAAGCAGCCGAAATAGAATCAAAAGCTAAAGAAATAAAGGACTAATGTCCCATCTCTTGCTCAACTTTCGCAAGCTTCAGTTGAGTTGAGTTAAAAGATAAATGTTGATAGTTGAAAGTGAATTTTATTTAAAACGATACAATGAAAAAGTTATTTACCATTATTGCGGCCATGCTATTCGTAGCTTGTACCGCTCAGGAGAAGAACCCACAGTATGACATCACTGTCAGGACAACTAATGACTTTGTTGTCGCTGCCTTGCTCATAAATAACGAAAAGGGGCCGATAGCCACACAAAACATCACCAACGGTACTGTCACATTTAAAGGCAACGCCAATAATGGAGACATCATCAGGATTATGCTGAGTGATGGCAAGGACTCTCCGTTCACACCGTATGCATATATTATTAATGACGGCACACCGATAGAGGCTGACATCACAGCAGACAAGGTATCTATTAAGGGGTCTGATATCAATGCAAAAATGGGAGGATACATGAATGAGCGTCTGGCTATTGAGAAACAGATGTACGACATCTACTTACGCATTAAAAGTCTCGCCGAGGACATGCAGAAAAACGGTGCCTCATACGACGAGATAAACAATGCGCTTACGCCCATGCAGGAAGAGTTTGAGGTTTACAGAGATAAAGGCATAGCCCTCACTAAACGGATTATCAGTGAGAATACAGACAACACCATTCCTGTGCCATTCCTCGCTGAAGACTACACTGGCATGAGGTATAAAGTGATTTCCGAAGCCATGGACGCCTCAAGACCCTACGTAACCCACCCGATGCTGGAATCTGTGAAGGAATACCTTGGTACTCTTGAGAAACGTAAACCAGGTAGTAAGCTCGCCACTGACATCACCATGAATGACCCTGACGGCAAGAGCCACAGTCTGAGTGAGTGGATAGGGAAAGGCAACTATGTCCTGGTGGACTTCTGGGCCAGCTGGTGCGGACCTTGCCGTAAGGAGATGCCCAATGTGGTAAAGGCATACGAGACATACCACAGTAAGGGATTTGACGTGGTGGGAATTTCCTTCGACAAAGACGCCAAAGCATGGAAAGAGGCTATTAAATCTCTGAAGATGCCATGGCACAACATCAGCGATCTGCAATACTGGCAGAGTAAGGCAACAGAAAAATATGGAATCTTCTCCATTCCCTCTAACGTACTCGTTGACGGCGATGGGGTTATAGTAGATATTGACCTAAGAGGCAAAGATCTCATCAGAGCACTTGAGGAGATATACAAATAAGTTTCGCTAATGCGAAACTTATTTGTGTTTTATGTTTTGTGTTAAATAGTTTTGGTTCTTAATCGCAAATCATATCAATAGGACTCTGAGCTTTGCTCGCCTGAGTACCTATGAATAGTAAATAATCACGAAGAAATCAATATCATCTCCACCCGACGGGGCCGCCACCGATATTACCTGGACCCATGCCACCGGTATAGGATGAGAGACTGACAGACGAACCGCCACTGACATCACCACCCAATATACCTACACCACCGAAGTAGGTTGTGCCGCCGCTGACGCTGACTCCCGACTTGACCGTTGGCTGGGAGGCAGAGGATACCACAACTCCTGAACCGCCGCTTGTGGGTGTCTTAAAAGAGAAGGTACTGTTGCCACTTGTAAGTGAGTACCATGTATTGGCAGACCAAGACGACATCTGATAACACGACTGTGAAAGCTGTGAGCCATTCTCCAAACCACCGACGGCAATCACCGTGCCTCCCGTGATGTATAGTTTATATCCGTCCTCTGTATTAGCATCTATAGCCACCTCCGGACTGCCGGAAGAGATGGCATAGACCACACCACCTTTAATGTAACAGTTGCCGTTGGCGTCCAAACCGTCGTTGTGCTGACCGTGGGCATACACATATCCGCCGCTGATGGTCATCGTACTCTTAGAGTTGATGGCATCATCGTATGCGTAGCAAGCCACCTCGCCACCTGTGATGCTAATCTCTTTCTTTGACTCTATACCCTCGCCATTGTTACCGCCGGTGCGCACCCATATCTTTCCGCCACTGATGGAAATATTGCCATCCACCTTTATTCCCTTTGGTGATGATGTGTCGCCATTGCCGGAAAACTGTCCGCCGGTGGTCACCACATATACGCTGCCGCCATTGAAGAACGCGTCGCAGTCCACATTAATACCCTTGCCGCCAGATCCGGTACTCTTAAGCCACAACTCACCGTCATTAACTATAAGCGTAGTGTCCGCCTTCAGTCCCGCAGAGCCTTTGGCCTCCTGGTCTTCTGTATCATATGTGCCATCGCCCGAGGTCAGCACTGTGGTGCGACCGCCATTCACTATTATATTACTCTCGCTGTTGATACCCTTGGCAGCCAGTGCCGACACCTCCACATTTATTATACCGCCATTTATAAACACTCCATCGTTGGCTTTGATGCCATGATTAGCGGTTGACTTAACACTTATATTATTACCCTTACGGAAAACGATATAGTCAGCGGAATGAATGCCATTATTGGTGTTGCCGGTCACATTTAGCGTTCCACTGCCATTAAAGAGCAGTTTTCCCTTGCAATAAAGCGCACCCTTCTGGCTGCCTCCCGTAGCGTCGGCAAGGGTGTTTGTCGTGCCGTCAGAAAGGATTACAAACGCACGCTTACCACTAAGAAGATTCAGCGCGGCGGAGTCAGGATTGGTGATGCTAACTCCGTTTAGCCTCACCGCATATTTCTTATTACCCACCACAGAGAAAGATCCGTTATCCGTCTTTCCAGTCAATACATAACACACCTTTTTCGTGTCTCCGTGGTTTGCAGTTACATGATTGCCGGTCACCGTTATCTCTACACCATTCTCTGTTCCCGCCACAGGATTAGACATGTCGATAGCCACTTCGGTTTCAAAATCATTATTCTCCAGTACATCCTCCTCGTCTGGGAAATACTCATCGGACGCATTTGCTGGTTCCTCTGATGTCTTGTTCAATGAGATGTCAAATGTTGCCAGCTCTCCTGACATGGCAGAGCTGCCTCCTTGATTCATGCCTCCATTGGCATTATTGCCGTTCGACGGATTGCTGTCATAACTATTGTATTCCTCCATCGGGTCATCCGATGAGCAACATGTTATAACAACCATTGATGACATTATTATCGCAAACATCATCACCTTTGTCATCACTCCTGATTTTGTTCTTTTCCCTTCCATAGCTATACATAATTTAATTATAAATACTCCAGGTCTCCCCTTCGCTCAACTTGTTGGTTTCCTTTCTTACACAATACAAAATTACAATGCCACCTGCTTATCGCCAAAACTATTCAATGAATCACCCGATTTTTCAAGCAAAAGGGAAAATCCGCATAGGCAACAATAGCAAAAACATATTATATGAAGAGAGTTACAAAAGAAGTTTAGGACAGATTGCAAACAGGTGGACATTCCTGCGTATATGGTGTAATTATCTTCAAAAGGACAATTAATCCTAAATTATATTTGTGAGAATATAATAATATTAATATTTTTGCAGGGTGAAATCATAAGACCTAAATTCAATGAGGAAATTTTTCTTTCTGTTAATGCTTTCTGCCACAATGGCAACCATGGCACAACAGCCTGCATTCCCAGGGGCAGAGGGATTTGGCATGTACACCACAGGTGGACGTGGTGGCAAGGTGTATCACGTGACTAACCTTGATGACAGCGGCACAGGGTCGCTGCGATGGGCAAACAGCCAGAGCGGACCGCGAACCATCGTCTTTGACGTGAGCGGAACAATCCACCTCAAGTCTGCACTAAAGATAAACGGCAACACCACCATAGCCGGACAGACGGCGCCGGGTGACGGTATCTGTTGTGCCGACTATCCGGTATCCATCAACGGCAACAACGTTATAATAAGGTATATGCGTTTCCGCCTTGGCAATGAGAATGTCACCGTCAACGGTGCTGACGGATGGGACGGCTTCGGAGCATTGGACAGGAAAAATCTGATTATTGACCACTGCAGCGTATGCTGGAGCATTGACGAATGTCTGTCTTTCTGTGGAGTGTCAAACTCAACCGTTCAGTGGTGCATAGCAAGTCAGAGCCTGCGCCACGCAGGGCACACCAAGGGCAACCACGGCTACGGCGGCAACTGGGGCGGTGCGGGAAGCAGTTTCCACCATAATCTGATGATGCACCATGAAAGCCGCACACCACGCCTGGGCCCGCGCTACACCACTCAGCTTGACGAGCGAATGGACATGCGTAATAATGTCATTTACAACTGGACCGGCAACGGATGCTACGGTGGAGAGGCTATGACGGTAAATATAGTCAACAACTACTACAAACCCGGTCCCGGCACACCAACAGGCACTAAGGGTAAGCGCATCGCCGCCGTCAACCTGCGCACCACAAGCTACGTCAACCAATACACAGACTACAAGCCAACTGAACATATATGGGGTGACTATTACGTGGACGGCAACGTCAACGCCAAATACGCGGATGTAACAGCGGACAACTGGACTTACGGCATGTATAACCAGATTGTGAAAAGCGATAATGACGGACTTTATGACGACGTGGTGAAAGACACTATAAGGATGAGGAGTCCAATGCCATTCCTGCCAACAACAACCCACTCTGCAGAGGTGGCATACGAGAAAGTATTGCTATTCGCCGGCGCAAGTCTGCACCGTGACAGCTACGATGCCCTGATGATAAGCGACTGCCGTGATGGAGTGGCAACATATACCGGTGACTATTACGAGAAGACCGCCACGACACCTACAGCGGGTAAGAAAAATGCCGCAGGTGTTATCAACTCTCCATACGACAACAAACCTGCCGGTGCGGGTGATGACTGGAGTCCCTTCCCTGAACTAAAGAGCGAGCCGGCACCTGCAGATACTGACGGCGACGGCATGCCAGACACATGGGAAACCGCCAACGGCCTCAACCCCAACGATGCTGCAGATGGCAACATCGTGGCAAGCGACGGTTATACCAACTTAGAGCACTACCTCAACAGTATCGTAGCAGACATAACTGCTGCGGAATTGGCAGACGGAGTTGTATTATATAATAATGGTATTCCTACAGCCATCAAAGAGATAAGCCGTGAGACGACCAACACCAATCAGGACAACAACATCTACTCCCTCAGTGGCGTACTGCTTATAAAGGAAGCCTCAACCAACGACCTCAGCCTCCTGTCATCCGGCATATACATCATGAATCACAAGAAGTTCATTGTGAAATAATCCTATTGTACATATTGCACTATAGCACCTATATAACAAGAAATGGATTTCCTTTCGGAAATCCATTTCCCTTATTAATGATCTACCAGATTACTCTTTCTTGGCAGCGGCTTTCTTTGCAGTAGCTTTCTTTGGCTCGGCAGCCTTCTTTGCCGCAGGTTTCTTGGCTTTCTCTGTTTTAACTTTCAGTTTATCTGTCTCAGCCTCCAATTTGTCAATTGTTGTCTGCAGGCGCTCTATCTCCTTGTTCTTCATCTCAAGTTCATCACCCTGATTACGGATTGTGGTAAGCAGATTATTGAGATCCTCATCATCTATCTCCTCAGAGTAGAGTGAACGGACACGGCTGATAAAGTCACCAAGGATATTCATATAGTTGGTGAAAGCGTCAAAAGGAGAACCATAGATACCTCTATCAAGACCCACGTTGGATGGCTTGGTGGTCATGAAACGGAAGTTGTTGGATGCCTGCAGGTAATCCCAGTCCTGATTGATACGCGGGTCATCAGCGATGCGAATACGGTCGGCGATGCTGTAAAGTTTATTAAATGCCTCACGTTGCATGGCATTACCCAGCCAGCAGCTGACATCACGCTCCTCGTCAACCCATGAGAGAGTGTCGGGCACCTCAAGGTTACCAACGCTATTCATCTTCATACATATCTCCGTTGGTGTGGAGAATGTGATACCCTTAGCCTTAGCGCATGAAGGCAATGCCTTGATAAACTCAAGAATATTACTTGACAACGGCTGGGCTATACCAAGAGCAGACAACTCCATAAAGATATTGATAATCTGCTCCTCCTCCGGGAAGTTGGCAATCCGGTCGATATAGTTATCAGCAAACAGAGGATAGCCCTCCCAATCGCTGTTATTAAAACGCAATGATATGTCATCACTCAGAGTAACATCCCTGAGAAGCAGTTTCAGATTGGGAGCCATTGAGCAGTTATAAACATAGTGGGGTGACTTCCATCCCAGCACATGTTTGGCACCCTCGGTGAGCATACCCTTAAATCCCATGGCTGCAGCCTGTGCACCTATATCATCACTATAGATAAGGCGGGAGTTACGCAGCACCTTTGGTGTCTGACCAAAATATTCCTCCATCTTACGTACCTGCTTCTGAACATCGCGTGAGAAACTCTCCTCATTGACAAGGGCTGACAAACCATGGGAGTAAGGCTCCGCCAGGAACTCCACACAACCTGTCTCGTTCAGTTCCTGCAGTTTTTCCAACACCTGTGGTGCGTGCATCTCAAGCTGCTCTATACCCACGCCGGAAAGTGAGAATGCCACCTTGAAATATTTACCATGCTCTTTTATCATCTCCTGCAAGGTGTTCAGGGCGGGCATGTAAGAGTTCTCGGCTATATAGCTGATACTCCTCTCGTTCTCATAATCATCATAATAATAGTGGTCGGTACCGATGTCAAAAAAACGATAGCGCTTAAGGTGTATTATCTGATGTATCTCGAAATATAAACAAATTGTTTTCATCTCTGTATATATTAATTATTTGATTATTATTTATCGGTTAATAGTGCGCTCATAGAGTTCGCGGATCCACAGTCCTACTTTCTCCCATGTAATCTGGTCTACCTCACGCTTACCCTCTTCCTGCAAATACTTGAAGAGGCTCTCGTTGTGACAGATGGAATACATAGCGTCGGCAAGAGCATGGATATCCCAATAGTCAACCTTGATACAGTTGGTCAATATCTCAGCACATCCACTCTGTTTAGAGATAATGGATGGTGTGCCGCACTGCATAGCCTCAAGCGGCGAAATACCAAACGGCTCACTCACAGACGGCATGACATACACATCGGATGCCTTAAGACACTCGTATACCTGCTTACCCCTCATAAAACCGGGGAAGTGGAACCTGTCGGCGATGCCACGCTCAGCGGCAAGGTTTATCATCTGATCCATCATATCACCATTACCCGCCATGCAGAAACGGATATTGCGCGAACGGTGGAGCACCATGGTGGCTGCCTCAACAAAGTATTCCGGACCCTTCTGCATCGTCAAACGACCCAAGAAAGTAACTACCTTCTCTTTGTTTGTGTGGTCTGGACGAGGGATGTCCTGCAATTCTTGACGCAGAGGATAAACGGCATTATGCACCGTAAAGCACTTACGCGGATCCTGATGATACTGGTTTATCACTGTCTGACGGGTCAGCTCCGACACGCACATAATGCAGTCGGCATTGTCCATACCGTCCTTCTCAATGGAATAAACTGTTGGGTTCACCTTTCCACGAGAGCGGTCAAAATCGGTAGCATGCACATGTATGCACAATGGCTTACCACTAACGCTCTTGGCATGGATACCCGCAGGATAGGTGAGCCAGTCATGAGCATGGATAATATCAAACTCTTTTGTACGCGCCACCACGCCTGCCACGATAGAATAGTTGTTGATCTCCTCATGCAAGTTCTCTGGATAACGTCCGGAAAACTCCATACATCCCAGATCATTGACATTCATATAATTGAAGTCAGCATAAATATGGTCACGCAACTGATAATAAAACTCTGGAGACATGACATTGCCTATTCTGTTCTTAACATAGTCATAGTCAACGTCACGCCATGCTATAGGTACCGCATTCATTGCCACTATGTGGGCGGCACGTTTATCCTCGTCACCCCAGGGCTTGGGCAGGCAGAATGTGATTTCCATATCTCCCTGAGCGAACAAACCCTCTGTGATACCAAAACTTGCTGTTCCGAGCCCTCCAAGGATATGAGGAGGATACTCCCAACCAAACATTAAAACTTTCATAATTAAGAGCCTCCTTTCCTTTAATACTGGTATTTCTCAAGCAGATTCTGCGTACGTAGAATCTCTGCCACATTCATAGCAAATGACATCGCGCCCCTACCCTTGAACGGCGGGTTGCCATCGAAGAGCTCAGGAATGGTGCCGATACAAAGCTGGTACATCTCATCCTCATAACCAACCATCTGACGGTTGATGAAACTGAGACGAGTGCGCTTATAAAGTTTCAGGCAAGCCTCCATATAGAAACCGCACAACCATGGCCATGCCGTACCCTGATGGTATGCGTAGTCGCGCTGTGTCTGCGGACCGACATACATGGGGTTGTAGCCACCACTCTTCGGTGAGAGCGAGCGCAGGCCCTTAGGTGTGAGCAACTCACGGGTACAAATATCCAGCACGCTCTTCTTCTGCTCTGTTGAAAGAGGAGAGTAGTCCAAAGCTGCGGCAAAGATCATATTTGGTCTGACGCTCCAGTCCATCATATTACCGTCCACATAGTCGAACAGATAGCCATACTCATTAAGGAAAGTATTCAGGAATGACGTCTTGCAGCTTTCTGCTAATTTCTCCAGATGTTCCGCCAACTTAGTATCCTGCTTCTCAGCCGCCATTGAGGCACTGAAGCGCAGAGCGTTATACCACAGAGCATTGAACTCTACAATGTATCCTGTACGAGGCACCACAGGACGACCGTTGGCCGTACTGTTCATCCACGTAACAGCCTCGTTCTTACCCTCTGTATGCAACAGTCCGTTTTCCTCAAGTGTGAGATTGGGATGATTGCCGTTCTCTATAAATGCCACCATGTCTTGCAACAGTTTACCATACATCTTAAGACATTGTGGTTTGCCAACCTCCTTGGCATACTGCTGTATAGCCCACACTGCCCAAAGCAATACATCGGGCTTCTCCATCTCGTATATCTTAACAGAAAGCGGTTTGCCTTCCATAAACTCCCTCAAACCACGCTCTGCGGTCTTCATAACCAGTTCGAAGTAGTCTTGCTCCTTGATAGAGAGCGTCAGACCCGGCAGTGAGATAAATGTGTCGCGGGCACGACACTTAAACCAAGGATAACCAGCCAGGATATAGCGGTCATCATTGGCTTCGCGATTATGGAACTGATGCGCAGCGTTAATCAGGGTGTGCATGAAATTATCGCGTGGCGAACGCAACTCCATCTCATGGTCAAACAATTTCTTAAGCGTGGAAGCCTTAATCTGTGATGTAGATGCGGCAAACACGATACTCTCACCCTTCTTGATATTCATCTCGAAATATCCAGGCACGTAGAGATCCTCGTTTGAGGCATAACCCCTCTCCTGCTCCTTTGGATATTCTATGCCCCTATACCAGTCAGGCATAAACACAAACTGGTTCTCTTTGCTGAACTGCATATACAAATCAGGATAACCGGCATACATACACGTAGAGATACCATTGTCTATCTCCTTGTATGCGCGTGAAGCGGTGGAGTTCTCATGTGTAAACTGTCTTACACTCCTGAATGCCAGGAACGGACGGAAGCGCAACGTCGTCGGGGAATGAGCATCCTCCAGTGTATATCTTATGAGGATACGATCCTCATAATGCTGGAACATCACTTCCTTCTTCAGAACAACTCCGCCCACCCTGTAGAGTGTGGTTGGTACTGTGTCGCATTCAAACCCGCGGATATACTTATGACCCTTGGGACTAAAATTGTTTCCCTGATACTTGTGCAAACCCAAGTTGAATTCTGCGCCATGCTGCATCACCGTAACGTCAAGCGAGCTAAGCAAGACATGGTTCTCGTCATCCAACTCTGGTACTGGCACAACAAGCAGACCGTGATACTTTCGAGTATTACAATCAACAATTGTGGAGCATGAATATGCCCCAGACCTGTTTGTGCGCAGCAACTCCCTTGGCAGCGACTCCTCCAAGTTAGTCATCAGAGCTTTTTCAAAACGTAGATAACTCATAATATTTTAAGGTTTACTAATATTGTTTAGATTAATCATGTTTTCACGATAACACTTTTTGAATGTGTAAAGTTAATTAAAAAAAATCATTGCAACAAAGTATTGCATGATTTTTTTTGATTTTTTTGCCTTTTTCCTTAATAATCTATCTTTTTCTCTAAAAAAACGTATGTATTTGCGATATTATTACTATCTTTGCACGCTTTTTTAAGGTAAATATTTGTAATCTGATAATTGACACCTATGTCTGCGATAATAGCTTTTAACCCAAACGACATTGCCAACAAAATATCAAGCATTCTGTCACCCATATCACAAGAGCATCACAACCTGATTGCCAACACAATGGAGACAAGAATTTTTGAGTGTAACGAACTCGTTTATGAAGAAGGTAATGTGCCAACCAATATTATGTGTCTGTTGGAGGGCAAGGTGAAGATTTATAAAAACGGTGTGGGAAACAGAAGCCAGATTCTACGCACTGTAAGCCCTATAGAGTTTTTCGGATACGGAGCCTACTTGAGCCGGGAGAATTATCTTACTTCCGCAATGGCTTTGGAACGCTCTGTCATTGCTCTTATACCCATGCAGACCATTTTGCAACTGATAAGAGAAAACAATAATATATGTCTCTTCTTCTTCAATAACCTGGCAAGGCTGTTAGGCAACAGCTACAACCGCACCGTCAACCTGACACAAAAACACATACGTGGACGTCTGGCGGAAAGCCTGCTGATGTTAGAGGACTGTTATGGCTTTGAACATGACGGGCAGACACTGACTGTGCGACTTAGCCGTGAGGATCTTGCCAACATGTCAAGCATGACAACAAGCAATGCCATACGCACTTTGTCGGCATTTGCAAGCGAGGGACTAATCACTGTTTCAGGAAGAAAAATAAAAATCATTAATCACAGGGAACTCTCACATATATCAATATTAGGTTAGGTTGTGAGGGTGTGAGGTTATGAGGGATTAGGTTATGAGGTTGTGAGGTTGTGAGGGAGTAGTTCTTGAGCATACAAAAAATCCGGCCATAAGAGCCGGATTTTTCTGTATCTGATAAATAGGACTTATTTAACTTTCTCAACAACAGCCTTGAAAGCCTCAGGATGGTTGACAGCGAGGTCAGCCAGCACCTTACGGTTAATCTCAATACCTGCCTTGTGAAGGGCACCCATGAGAGTGGAATATGTCATATTTTCAAGACGTGCGGCAGCGTTAATACGCCGAATCCACAATGCGCGGAAATTGCGCTTCTTGTTACGACGGTCACGATAAGCGTATGTAAGACCCTTCTCCCATGTATTCTTTGCTACTGTCCAAACATTCTTCCTCGCACCAAAATAACCGCGGGTAAGTTTGAGTATCTTCTTCCTTCTTGCTCTTGAAGCAACGTGATTTACTGATCTTGGCATAATTTTTTCTCCTTAATGTTTAACTGTTAATTCTTAACGTAGGCACAACAAATCACGTACCTGCTTCATGTTACTCTTGTCTACGATAGCCTGGTGTACCAGATTTCTCTGTTGTTTCTTTGTCTTCTTGGTCAAGATGTGGCTGTGAT
>JAGDAU010000157.1 GCA_017959365.1 Prevotella sp. | reverse complement strand
TCTAAGCCTCTAGACCTTACGGGGTAAGGGGAAACTGGCTCATGTCAGGTCTTATTACAAGCTCGTAAGGCTGAAAACAGACAGACATGTCTCAAATAATGGCAAAATTAGAACCTTGACAAATCATCTGCGGATTTCAGGAAAATAAAAATTGAATATAATGTGTCAAAGATGTTAAAATATTATTTTTACCATAATGTTAATTGTGTACTTTGTGTATATAATTATTATCGGTTAAAGCCATATATTTACTGTTTTAGTCAATAAAATACAGATGAATTGTTAAAAAATCAGCCCGATATGTTAAAATTTAGGCGTTTTTTGATAAAATATTTGCAGTATAGATAATGATTTTATAACTTTGCAAAGCAATAGAGATGCAGAGTTCTTCTCTGCAGAACTTTTGATTTGTTTTAGTAGATTAGTTTTAAGTAGTTTGTTTTTGAAAATCGGAAGTCGTGATGACATCCGATTTTTTTTGTTTTTTTAGTATATTATATTTTGCATATTACCCGATAATGTGTACCTTTGCCACAACTTATAGAAAAAACACATTTTTAAATAACAAATCATGGCAAATTTAAAATCATTAAACAAACGCACCGCTCCGAAGAGCGTGATGCCAGAGAAAATCATTCAGTTTGGTGAGGGTAACTTCCTCCGCGCCTTTGTTGACTGGATCGTGTGGAACATGAACCAGAATACAAATTTCAACGGTTCTGTAGTAGTTGTACAGCCTATCGAGAGAGGTATGGTTGACTGGCTCAATGGCCAGGATTGCCTGTATCATGTAAACCTTCAGGGCCGTATGAATGGTGAGGCTGTCAACACACTTGAGCGTATTGATGTCATCAGCCGCGCATTAAATCCTTATTCTCAGAACTGGGCCTTTATGGCATTGGCAGAGCAGCCGGAGATACGTTTCGTTATCTCTAACACAACAGAGGCAGGTATCGCTTTTGACGACACATGCAAATTTACAGATGCTCCCGCCTCATCTTATCCCGGCAAGCTTGTTCAGTTGCTTTTCCATCGTTTCAAGACATTCAATGGTGACCCCACAAAGGGTCTTATCATCATGCCATGTGAGCTTATATTCCTCAATGGTCATCATCTGAAGGAGTGCATCTACAAATATATCGAGCTTTGGAAGGACGATTTCGGTGCTGATTATGAGGCATTCAAGGAGTGGTTCACCAAGTACAACTACGTATGTGCAACACTTGTTGACCGCATCGTTCCCGGATTCCCACGTAAGGACATCAAGGATATCCAGGAGAAGATAGGTTATAAGGATAATCTTGTTGTACAGGCAGAGATCTTCCACCTCTGGGTGATTGAGAAGGCAGAGAATATGACATGCGAGGAGTTGCGTGAGGAGTTCCCGGCAGAGAAGGCTGGTCTGCACGTGCTTATTGCTGAGAGTGAGAAGCCGTATCATGAGCGTAAGGTTACGTTGCTTAATGGTCCTCACACAGTACTTTCACCGGTTACATACCTTTCTGGTGTTGACATCGTACGCGACGCATGCAACCACGAGGTGCTCGGTAAGTATATACATAAGGTGCAGTTTGAGGAACTCATGGAAACCCTCAATCTCCCGATGGACGAACTGAAGCAGTTTGCCGCTGATGTTCTTGACCGCTTCAACAACCCGTTCGTTGACCATCAGGTGACAAGTATCATGCTCAATTCATTCCCGAAGTTCCAGGCTCGTGATCTGCCAGGTGTTAAGGTTTATCTTGAGCGTAAGGGTGAGTTGCCAAAGGGTCTTGTGTTCGGTCTTGCTGCTATTATCACTTATTATAAAGGTGGCAAACGCGCAGACGGTGCAGAGATTGTTCCCAATGACGACCAGAAGATCATGGATCTGCTCAAGGAACTTTGGGCTACCGGTGACACACAGAAGGTTACAGACGGTGTTCTTGGCGCAGAGTTTATCTGGGGTGAAGATCTCCACAATGTAGCTGGTCTTGCTGACCTTGTCAAGAAATACCTCGACCTCATTCAGGAGAAGGGTATGCTTGAGGCAGTAAAGACCATTCTGTAGGTCTGGAGTTTTTAGTATTAGACTGTTAACTTAAAACTTACAGGTTATAACGAACACGAATTAACCGAATTAACCGAATAGATATTATTCGCGATATTCGTGTGATTCGTGTTCGTTTTTTTTATTAATACGTTTAACACAAGTAAAAAGTTATAACTATGAAGCGTTTATTCATTTCATTTATCGCTCTGCTAGCCGTATGCACAATGAGCGCACAGAGAGTGTTTACCGTTGTATATGCCATTTCAGACGATGGCTTTGTAAACCTAAGACAATCACCCTCAGCGAAAGCCCGTATTATAGGCAGGATAATGCAGTTTAACCATGGCTTGGGTGATGGTGTATTGTTAGGAGAGAGCAGAGGCAACTGGTCGAAGGTGAGAGTGGGCAATGTAACCGGTTGGGCTAATGCTAATTATCTTGGCACAATGACATGGGTTAAAGGTGTCAGTCCTACTAAGATTATAGCAAAGAGTCCTAGAACCAATATCTATCGTGAGACATACGTTGACGGTGAAAGCAAAGCATTCTACTCATGGGTACCCAAAGGAACCATCCTCGCTGATGACTTTGGAGAGGAAGGTCAGTTCTATGTCTTAAAATCCGCCCATGACAACCTGTATGTCAATAAGAAAGACGTTTTTGTCCAGAGACGTTGATAAAAAAATAGAAATAAATAACGTTTAAAAATTTGTCAGTCGCTTTTTTTTGTGTAAATTTGCACCGCTAATATATTTTACGGTATGAATGAGAATGTAAACAACCAAGAGACAAAAAAGACAATAAAATGTCCTGTGTGTGGAAAAGAGGGCATAGCCGACTATCATCATCAGGAGGTGATATGTCCCGGATGTAGCACAGACTTAAGTATTTACATGGCACTTCAAGAGGTCGTCAAGACACGACGTGGCAAGCGTTTAAAACTCATTGTATGGAAAGCGCTGACGGTATTTGCTTTCTTATTGGCGTTTATATTTATGCTAAAGGCTTGCTCTGGTTGCAGTGGCAAGTCATCAGAAACTGCTAATGGTGCTTCCAATACAGATATTGCCCTTTTGCAAGACTCTATATCTATTCTTAAGCAGCAGATTGCAGCCATTCAGAATGATAACGCAAGAGATGAGTCAGCTGTGGCGCAGAATACAGTTGCAGAAAATGCGGATAATAATGCTGAGGCTGACAGGAAGGCTGCAGAGGCAAAGAAGGCAGAGGCAGACAGAAAAGCCGCAGAAGTCAAGAAAGCTGCGGAAGCCAAGAAAGCAGAGGCTGACAAGAAATCTGATGAGGCTAAACCCGCTGAAGAAAAGAAACCCGAGGCTGACAAAAAACAGGCAGACAAAAAGTCTGAGGATAAGAAATCTGAGGATAAGAAGCATAAGACCCCAAAGACACCGTCATCAAGTACTTATACAGTACAGGCTGGTGACTCATTCTGGAAAATCAGTGTAAAGGTGTATGGTGACGGTTCCATGACCGATGAGATTGCCAGAATGAATGGTGGTAAGAATGCAAAGTTGCAGATAGGCGACAAAGTAAGGGTTAAATAAAAATCAAAGAGATGGAATTATTCGAACTTGAAGATATGATAGCTCAGATACAGCGGGAGAATGCTGAACTGAGAAAGGCAAACAAGGAGACAAGGAAAAACTCTAAAGACATTTTGGATGATGTGTTCCGTGATTTCCTGAAAGTTGTTGACACCTACGATGCCACTATCAGTGATATCAATAGCCATAGTCTTGGCAAGAACCCTGATGTTATGACTGCCTTAGCCAGCATGGATGATGTCAGGAGACGTATGCTGTCACTGCTGAAGAAAAATGGTGTTGAGAAGATCACCTTCCCTGACGGAAAACCCAAGGCTGGTTTCTGTGCCGTTACTTCTGAGGAGATTGACCCCACACGCGAAAACGGCGATATCGTAAGCATTGAGCGTGACGGATACACTCGGGATGGTCAATTGCTCAGACGAGCTGAGATTGTGGTGGTGAAAAATAAATAATACAAGTATAAGGTTTTAGGTTATAAGGTTTTAGGTTGTAAGGTGGAATATGAGAGTTTTATTTATTGACCGCGACGGTACATTGATAGAAGAGCCGGCTGACGAGCAGATTGACAGTTTTGAGAAGTTGCGTTTTGTGAGTGGCGCCATATCTAATCTTTCTTTCATAGCCCGTCATACTGACTATCGCCTTGTGATGGTGTCTAATCAGGATGGTTTAGGTACAGACAGCTTTCCTGAAGATACCTTCTGGCCTGTTCATAATCATATTATACAAACTCTTCAGGGCGAAGGCATCGTATTCTATAAACAGCATATAGACCGCCATTTTCCAGATGATAATGCTCCAACGCGTAAACCCGGTACGGCCATGCTTACTGAGTATCTGAACAACGACAGTTACGACATAGCAAATAGTTATGTAATAGGTGACAGGGAGACAGATGCCAAACTGGCAGAGAATATTGGTTGCCGGAGTCTTATCCTCGGTAAGGATGGCATGACATGGGATAAGATAAGTGAGATACTCTTTGCCGGAGACCGCTGTGCAGAGCGTCATCGTGTGACCCATGAGACAGATGTGATGGTCAGTATGCGTCTGGATGGCAGTGGTAAGTGTGATATCTCAACAGGCTTGGGATTTTTTGACCACATGCTTGAGCAGATTGGTAAGCATGGAGGCATTGACCTTACTATACATACAAAGGGTGACTTGAATGTGGATGAGCACCACACTGTTGAGGATACCGCCATTGTTTTGGGCGAGTGCCTGCTTGAGGCGTTGGGAAGCAAGCGCGGAATAGAACGTTATGGTTACTGTCTGCCTATGGATGATTGTCTTTGTAGTGTGGCGTTAGACTTTGGCGGCAGACCATGGTTGGTGTGGGATGTGGAGTTTCATCGAGAGTATGTTGGTGATGTGCCAACAGAGATGTTCCTCCATTTTTTCAAAAGTCTTAGTGACTCCGCGCGCATGAATCTTAACATACGTGCCGAGGGTGATAATGAGCACCATAAGATAGAAGGTATCTTTAAGGCTTTTGCCCGTGCCGTAAAGATGGCGGTGCGCCGTGATATCTTCCATTATGAGCTACCCACAACCAAAGGATCTATATTAATAATTTTTTCATGGATGCGAGAAGACTGCTCAAGGAATATGCTGAGCGGTATGAGAACAGGGATTTTCTTATCGGCGACCCTTCCTGGTTCATGCATCAGGTGAGTGGCTCTGACAATCAAGAGGCAATGGCTTTCATTGCCTCATGTCTTAGTTATGGCAGCAGACAGCAGTTTATGAAAAAGATTCAGCTGTTGCTTGACTGGTCTGGTGGAGAAGTATATGAATGGATTAGTAGCGGTTCGTTTGCCGATATGTTCAGACCTGGTGACACACGTTGTTTTTATCGTCTTTATACATATAGCACAATGTGTGATTTTCTTATAGCATATCAGCGATTGTTGCTCAAATATCACAGAATAGGGGATTATCTTCGCCACGAGCGGGTAGCAGATGGTTTTACGGCGATAGAGATGATTTGTCGTTTCTTCTCGTCACAGGGTATCAGTGTTGTGGTACCCAAAGATACACAGTCGGCATGTAAGCGTGTGTGTATGTTTCTTCGGTGGATGGTTCGAGACAATTCACCCGTGGACCTGGGCCTATGGGCTGACTTCATTGATAAACGCACATTGATAATACCAATGGACACCCATGTTATGCAACAGGCGGTTCGTCTTGGTTTGATAAAAAGCAAGACTGCCACCATGAGTGCCGCACGCCGCCTGACAGCCTCATTATCAGAGTCTTTTCCAGATGACCCATTAAAGGGCGACTTCGCCCTGTTCGGTTATGGGGTTATGTCTTAGATTTTATGTTTTGTGTTTTATGTTTTATGTTTTGTGTTAAATAGTTTTGGTTCTTAATAATTGCAAAACAAAACAAATCAATAGTAAATAGTCCAATCGTAAATATATTTATGCTAAACCTTTCTATATTTAGCGAAGCGAAATAATAGTTGTTTTGTTCCTACATTTTGGAAATCTACTGTTGCTTTAGTGTTTTCTCCCATTCCTTCTATGCTTATCACGGTGCCTCTTCCAAAACGCTGATGCTCTATAGTGTCACCTTCGGATAGGGTGGGAGAGTCATAGTCGTTATTTGACCGGGAAGGTGCTGTTGTTATGATGGGTGTGGCTGACGGTTTGGGGGTTATCATCCTGCCTCCTTTGCTGATATTATGTTCGATACGTTGCGTGTCGGCACCTCTTTGGCGTAGCATGTTCATAAAGTCATCAGAGAAAGGATTGACCGCCTCTTCCGGTATGGATCCGTGAGTTATTTTGGGTTTCTCGTCAGCCATAAACTGTGATGCCACCGGGCGGCTGTTTTGTATTCTTCTGTTTCTGATGTCGTTGCTGTTGCGTAATGACTTGCGTCCGTTGTCTCCATCCATCCTCTTGCCTGCACATACAAGCAACCGCTGGTCTATGTCATGCAGGAAACGACTCGGTGAGTTAAACTCCATTTTCCCGTATCTGACACGGTTCTTCGCATTAGTGAGAAAACAATATTTCTCCGCCCTTGTAATAGCAACATACAATAGCCTGCGCTCTTCCTCGATATTTTTTTTGGAGTCTATAGACATCACCGAAGGAAAGAGGTTCTCCTCAAGTCCTACCACAAAGACCACAGGAAACTCCAGACCCTTGGCAGCGTGGATTGTCATCAGTTTTACCTTTTCGGTGTCATCCTTGTCGCTGTCGAGATCGGTCAGTAGTGCCACCTGCTGGAGATAATCATAAACGAATACCGCATCACCCAGTCCCTGTTCGGTCTGCTCATCCACAAACATCGTCATACCTGCAAGCAGTTCCTCGATATTTTCCCTTCGGGCAATATCATCGGGATTATGAGAATTGTACAAATCCTTTGCCATACCTGTGACATTGACGATTTTCTCTCCCAGGTCATCCACGTGCATCGTCTTGCTGTCGTTGATGAAAATTTGTATCATTTGCTGGAATAACATGAGTTTGGATGCTGTTCCCTTGTTAACTCCAATGTCATATTTTTCCATCTCCGAGAGTATCGTCCATGCGCTGCAATTAGCCTTACGTGCCGTATCCAGCAGTTTTGCTACCGTAGTGTCACCAATGCCTCGGGTGGGGTAGTTGATAATCCTTTTCAGTGCTTCTTCATCATCCGGGTTTGCTACGAGTCGCATATAAGCCAGTACGTCTTTTATCTCTTTTCTCTGATAGAAACTCACTCCTCCGTATATACGATATGGGATGCTGACCTTACGCATCATGTCCTCAAAAGTGCGGCTCTGAGCATTGGTGCGGTAGAGTACAGCGAAATCATCGTACGAGAGTTTGTCTTTTTTGATAATCTCCTTTATCTTTTTACATACTGCTGCTGCCTCATCCTGCTCACTGTATGTAGGCATATATTCCACCGCCTGTCCCTCCTCATTGTCGCTAAACACATCTTTGTGTATCTGCCTCTCATTGTGCTTGATGAGGCTGTTGGCGGTGTTTACTATCTGCGGTGTACTTCTATAGTTGCGCTCCAGCTTAAATAGTTTGACATCGTGTAGCTGTTCTTGAAATTTCAGGATGTTCTCTATCTCAGCGCCACGGAATGCATAGATGCTTTGGGCGTCATCACCGACGACACATACCCGTTGTCTCTCTCTTACTAACTGCATCATTATAACCTGTTGGGCGTAGTTGGTGTCCTGATACTCATCTACCAACACAAACTCAAACATCTGTGCGTAGTGCTGTCTTACATCTTCATTATTTAGAAACAACCGGTATGTGTTGAGTAGCAGGTCATCAAAGTCCATGGCGTTGGCAATCATGCAGCGTCGCTCATACTCTATGTAAATCTTATATAATGACGCCTGCCGTCTTTGGTAGTCCACTTTAAGCGCTTCCTTGTTGTTGGCGTAAGCGTTGGCGTCAATCAGTCTGTTTTTGGCTGATGATATGACTCGGTGAACATCTGCGGGTTTGTATTGTTTATCATCAAGCTTCATCTCCTTTACGATGCTTTTTATCAGTGACCTTGAGTCTGTTTCATCGTAAATGGTGAAATTGCTGTTGAAACCGATTCTTGACGCGTCGCGCCGGAGTATACGTGCGAAGATGGAATGGAATGTTCCCATATACAGGTCTTTTGACATATCCTCTCCCACAAGATTGGCAATGCGCTCCCTCATCTCTCTGGCAGCCTTGTTGGTAAATGTTAGGGCAAGGATATTCCAAGGTCTCAACCCGTGTTGCAACAGATATGCCACCTTGTAGGTCAGTACACGCGTTTTACCCGACCCGGCACCAGCGATAACTAATGACGGCCCGTCAATATACTCCACAGCAAGGCGCTGTGAATCGTTAAGTTGAGATAATAAGTCCATACTTTTATCTTTTAACTTAACTCAACTGAAGCTTGCGAAAGTTGAGTTATTTTATCTTTTCCAACACTTGCTCTGCAATGCTGCGCATACCCTTTACACTTGGATGTCCGCTCAATTTGTCTATGTCATGCAGTTGAATACATTCTATACCATAGTGTTTGCAGATGGTGAGTACAGACTCATTTATCTCATCGCGCAGACCGTCGTTAAGCATGAAATAGACGCTTGCGTTAGGATATCTCTTGCTCATGCGGTCAAGCAGATATGCCATGGCAGGCCGGAACGTGTAGAAGTCTCCACGCTGGAAGTTGTCGTATTTGTATTCTCCTACCTGTTCCCCAGCCCAACTGTCGTTGGTGGCTCCGAAGATAAGTATAATATCCGGACAGCCGAGGTTATCCATACGTGTGATAAAAGACCGTTCAGTATAATCGTTGCCGTCATAGCCGGTAAATCCTATTGTCGATCCACTGTATGAATTGTTTATACACAGACGCATACCACCATCTTTTATTAACTGCCACCACCAGGTTTGTCTTACATCATTGACATCGGTTTTCTTCTCACCGTTGCGGGCATAGTACCACATCTCATTAGTGGATGGTTGTACATAACCCTCAAATGTTGAATAGCTGTCGCCCAAAATGGACACCGATGGCTTATACTGTGCCTGACAGGCAGTGGTGATGATAAGCATCGAAAGGAAAAGGAATCTTCTCATGATTATTTTTATATTTATTAATTTTCAGATATAACGACATTCCGATATAACGATATTCCGGTATAACTTATTTTTGTTAAAAATCGGTACTTTGTATTGGTGCAGGAAACGGGTCGTCTTCGGTTGGCAGAGTGTCGAGACCACCATTGAGTTTAGACCCTTTTATGATACCGCCACCGTCGGATGCCGGCATAAAGCGTCCGTCATCAGGATCAGCAAAACGAGTAAATTCACCCTGAAACCTCAACAGCACATCACCTGTGGAACCCTTACGGTGCTTGGCGATAATAATCTGCGCCTTGCCCCTGAGGTCGTTACCTTTCTCATCCTGAAAGATGCGGTAATATTCCGGACGGTGTACGAACATCACCATATCGGCATCCTGCTCTATTGCTCCTGATTCACGTAAGTCGCTTAGCTGAGGGCGTTTACCCTCCATACCCTCTCTATTCTCCACGGTACGGTTAAGCTGTGATAACGCAAGGATAGGAATATCCAGTTCCTTAGCTAATCCTTTCAAAGAACGGCTTATTGTGGATACTTCTTCCTGTCTGTTTCCAAAGCGCATGCCTGAAGCATTCATCAGTTGGAGGTAGTCTATCATAATTACTCTCACACCATGTTCTTTATATAGCCTTCGTGCCTTTGTACGTAACTCAAAGACAGATAGCGCCGGTGTGTCGTCAACATAAATGGGTGCTGTCTGAAGCTTTCTGAGGTTCTTGTCGAACCGCTCCCATTCATCTGGTAGGAGCTGACCATTCAACATTTTTTTACCGCTTATCTCACATACGTTTGATATAAGTCTGTTAGCGAGTTGTACACTATTCATCTCAAGTGAGAAGAAAGCAATGGGCACTTGATAGTCAACGGCAATATTTTTGGCAAGAGACAACGCAAACGATGTCTTACCCATGGCAGGACGACCAGCGATAATTACCAGGTCAGAACTCTGCCATCCTGATGTTATCTCATCCAGTTTGGTGTAACCGGTAGGTACTCCAGTCAGACCACCTGATTTATTGGCAGCCTTCATGAGAATATTCTGAGCCTGTTCCAGCACTTCGTCAATGCGCTGATAGTCCTTGCTCATATTCTTTTGGGAAATCTCAAAGAGCTTTCCTTCAGCCTCCTGCATTAGTACGTCCACATCCTGTGTCTCATCAAAAGCCTTTGTCTCAATGATGCTGGCATAGGATATCAGTTGCCTTGCCAGATGTTTCTGTGCCAATATCTTGGCATGATACTCGATGTGTGCAGAAGATGCCACCTGAGAGGTGAGCTCAATGATATATGCCGAGCCTCCCACCTGTTCCAGATTGCCGTCTTTCTTCAGCTGTTCGATGACGGTCATCATGTCAACGGGTCGGTCCTCCATGTTCAGGTTGGATACAGCCTGATACACCATCTGGTTGCGCTTCTCGTAAAACGACTCAGCGGTGAGTATTTCAGACACCATGGAGAAGGCATCCTTGTCAATCATCAGGGCACCAAGAACAACCCTTTCTATCTCAAGGGCTTGTGGCTGCAAGTGGCCATAGGTGGTGTCTATTGGTGTGGGGTTTTTCTTAGCCATTTAAACCTCCCATCCTATAGCACTGGCACCCAGCACAGCTGCCGAGCTGCCATCAAGTGCACTGATAAGGAATTTTGCCTTACCTTTATATATAGGCATGACATATTTCTCATAGCTTTCCTTTATGGGATTCATTAAGAGGTCTCCAGCTTTTGTCAGTCCGCCGAAGAATATGAATGCCTCTGGAGAGATGAATGTAGCGAAGTCAGCGCATGCCTTTCCGAGCATCTCTCCAGTAAACTGGTAAACCCTCAGGGCAAGTGCGTCGCCTTTGGCAGCTGCCATCGACACATCGTAAGATGTTATATCCTGGCTGTTCATATCCCGGAGCAGTGATGGCTCGTCAGAATTGGTGAGAAACTCGCGTGCCGTGCGTGCCACACCTGTTGCCGAGCAGTATGTCTCTAAACATCCGTGACGCCCGCATCCGCACAGTCTTCCATTCTCGTAGTCCATAATGACATGTCCCAGCTCACCGGCAAAACCGTCGCAGCCGTATATCAGCTGTCCGTTGACCACTATGCCGGAGCCCACACCAGTGCCCAATGTGAGCACGATGAAGTTTTTCATTCCTCTTGCCACACCGTAGGTCATCTCGCCGATGGCAGCTGCGTTGGCGTCATTGGTGAGAGCTACGGGTATGCCCAGTTTCTCAGAGAAGAGGTCGGCAAGTGGTGTTATTCCCTTACCCCATGAGATGTTGGGTGCACATTCTATAGTGCCCTTATAGTAGTTGCCGTTAGGTGCTCCAATGCCCATGGCCTTGATGAGTTCAATGCCTCCCACCTCTTCGATGATGGGTGTCAATGCAGTCACTGCTGCCTCCACATAGTCTTCCACTTTATCGAAGCCCTGTGTCTTTATTGCTGTTGTTGCTTTTATTTCACCTCTTTGGTCAACAATGCCAAAAACGGAATTAGTACCTCCTAAGTCAAGTCCTATAACATAGGGTTTTGTCTGTAGTGTGTTCATATTTCAAAAAGTTAGATGTTTATTCTGTATAAGATTGCGAAAAATGCACGCAAAGTTACAAAATTTATCTCAGTAAACAAACTTTTATGTGCTAAATTTGCTTATTTCATAAAAATTTAGCAATTTTGCAGTCGCTATGACAATACCGTCTGGATTAGAACAATTTTATATCGACATACCAACACTTATATTCAAGGGTATTCTTATTGGTATTTTAGCATCGGCTCCCATGGGGCCGGTGGGTATACTATGTGTCCAACGCACTATCAACAAAGGCAGATGGTATGGTATGGTGACAGGACTCGGTGCAGCGTTGAGTGATATTATATACGCAGCAATCACCGGTTTTGGAATGTCATTTGTGATGGATTTTGTCACTAATGAGGAAAATAAGTCATATCTGCAAATTGTGGGTAGTGTCATACTGCTGATTTTCGGTATATTCACATGGCGTACCGACCCAACCAAAAACATGCATGAACGAGCTAAAAAGAATAAAGGCACATTGACGAGCAATGGCGTTACGGCATTCCTCGTAACGTTGTCAAATCCGCTTATCATATTTCTCTTTATGGCTTGTTTCGCACAGTTGGCCTTTGTGTTGCCAGACCGTCCGTGGTGGGAGGTACTGATAGGGTTTGTAAGTATCTTTATCGGTGCTCTGATGTGGTGGTTTGGATTGACATGGCTTCTTGACAAGGTAAGGGGCAAGTTTGACCGTTCAAGTATTGTCCTTATCAACAGAGTAATAGGCTGTGTAGTGATTATCGTATCTTTGATAATCCTGATAGGCAAGATATTTAATCTATACACGTTCTATTAACACAAAACACTAATAGATTTACAATTGGACTATTTTTACAATTTACTATTGATTAGATTTGCTGTTGAGTGCCAAAACTATTTAACACAAAACATAAAACATAAAACACAAAACACAAAACATACAACATAATTCATGTTTATTTCAAGAGAATTACGTAAGAAGAGTATAGCGGAGTATCTGCTTTATATGTGGCAGACAGAGGACTTGATACGTGCATACGGCTGTCAGTTGAGCCGCATACGCCGTGAGTATATCAGCCGGTTTAGTGATTATACTGATGAGCAGAAGGAAGAGTTGACGGACTGGTTTGGTGACCTCATACGCATGATTAATCAAGAGGGGAAGAGAGAGAGCGGACATCTTCAGATTAACGAGGTGATAGTGAGCGACCTCAATGACTTTCATCACCAACTGTTGCAGAGTAGTAAATTCCCGTTCTATAATAGTGAATACTACCGTGTGTTGCCATATATCGTAGAGCTTCGCAACCATGGTTCCTCAAAGGACGATAATGAGATAGCCACATGTTTGTCCGCCCTGTATGGGGTAATGCTCCTTCGTCTTCAAAAGAAAGAGATTAGCCAGGATACCAATGTGGCTATAAAGGAGATAACAACCTTTATTGGCATGCTTTCGGACTATTATATAAAGGATAAAACTGAAGGTTTGGAGTTTGAGTAAAATAATAAATTAAAAATATTAAGATGAATATACTTGTTACGGGTTGTAATGGCCAATTAGGCAATGAGATACAACTGTTGGAGAAATGTTATGATAATCATACTTTCTTTAATACAGATGTGCAGGAGTTGGATATAACCAATACTGATGCGGTTAACAGATTTGTTGAAGACAATAAGATTGACGGTATCATCAACTGTGCTGCTTATACAGCTGTGGACAGAGCTGAAAGTGATATAAAGCTATGTACTCTTATTAATACAGATGCTCCAGGTATATTAGCTGCTGCTATTGAACAACGTAATGGTTGGCTTGTGCAGATAAGTACTGATTATGTGTTTGACGGTAAGGGTTATACGCCACTGACAGAGGATTTACCTACCAGTCCTATCGGTGTCTATGGACGTACTAAATTGGCTGGTGAGCAAAAGGCACAGCAGGAGTGTTCCAAGACGATGATTATACGTACTGCATGGCTATATTCCACCTTTGGTAATAACTTCGTCAAGACGATGCTGAGACTTGGAAAGGAGCGCGACAGCCTGAATGTTATCTTCGACCAGGTGGGTACACCCACTTATGCCCGCGACCTTGCCGCAGCCATTCTCATCGCTGTTGACAAAGGTGTTATACCAGGCATCTATCATTTCTCTAATGAGGGAGTTATCAGTTGGTATGACTTCACAAAGGCCATCCATCGCATTGCCGGCATTACAGACTGTGATGTTAAGCCTATTCATACTGCAGAGTATCCCACTCCCGCGGAGCGACCTCACTATAGTGTGCTTGACAAGACAAAGATAAAGAAAACATACGATATAACTATCCCATATTTGGAGGAGAGCCTGAAGTATTGTATACAGGAATTGCAACATTCCATTTAACTATCATTTAAAATAGTATTATAATGAACCCGGAAATAGATAGACGTAGAACATTTGCGATAATATCCCACCCAGACGCCGGTAAGACAACGCTGACAGAGAAATTCCTGCTCTTTGGCGGTCAGATACAGGTGGCTGGAGCTGTTAAGAGTAACAAGATACGAAAGACAGCAACCAGCGACTGGATGGACATTGAGAAACAACGTGGTATAAGTGTCAGCACATCTGTCATGGAGTTTGATTACCATGACTATAAGGTCAATATCCTTGATACCCCTGGTCACCAGGATTTTGCTGAAGACACCTATCGTACGCTTACCGCTGTTGACAGCGCAATCATTGTCGTTGACAGTGCTAAAGGTGTTGAGACTCAGACCAGAAAACTGATGGAGGTATGCCGTATGCGTAATACCCCGGTTATTATCTTCATCAATAAGATGGACCGTGAGGGACGTGACCCCTTTGATTTGCTCGATGAGCTTGAGAAAGAGTTGCAGATTAAGGTGCGTCCTTTGTCTTGGCCCATAAACCAAGGCGTGAAATTCAAGGGTGTGTATAATATCTATGAGAAACAACTGAACCTTTTTACTCCTGACAAGCAGAGAGTGACAGAGAAGTTGGAGGTAGATATAGACAGTGGGCAGTTGGAAGAGAATATCGGTGAAGCAGACGCTTCCCGGTTGCGTGATGACCTAGAACTCGTTGACGGTGTTTATCCGGAGTTTAATGTGGATGAGTATCGTGACGCTACTGTGGCTCCTGTGTTTTTTGGTAGTGCTCTTAATAATTTTGGTGTGCAGGAGTTGCTCGACTGTTTCGTTGAGATCGCTCCCAGTCCACGACCTGTAACAGCCGTTGAGCGCGTTGTGAGTCCAGAGGAAGCTCCCTTTACCGGTTTTATCTTTAAGATAACGGCAAATATCGATCCAAACCATCGCAGCTGTATCGCTTTCTGCAAAGTGTGCAGTGGCCGTTTTGAGCGTAACCAGCCTTACCTTCATGTTCGTCAGGGAAAGACGCTACGTTTCAGCTCACCAACGCAGTTTATGGCTCAGCGTAAGAGTACTATAGAGGAGGCATGGCCCGGTGATATTATCGGTTTGCCCGACAATGGCATATTTAAAATTGGTGATACTCTGACAAGTGGTGAGCAGTTGCATTTCCGCGGCTTGCCCAGTTTCTCGCCCGAGATGTTTAAATATATAGAAAACGATGACCCCATGAAGAGCAAGCAACTGGCTAAGGGTATCGAGCAACTCATGGACGAAGGTGTAGCCCAATTATTTGTTAATCAGTTTAATGGTCGTAAGATTATCGGTACTGTCGGACAGTTGCAGTTTGAGGTTATACAATACCGTCTTGAGAATGAGTATAATGCCAAATGCCGTTGGGAGCCAGTGAGATTGTATAAGGCATGCTGGGTAGAGGCAGAGAGTGATGCTGACCTTGAGGCTTTTAAGAAGCGTAAATATCAATATATGGCAAAAGACCGTGAGGGACGTGATGTGTTCCTTGCTGATAGTGGTTATGTTTTGCAGATGGCACAGGAGGATTTTAAAAAGATAAAGTTCCACTTTACCTCAGAATTCTAATCTCCAGGTCCAGGGGGCTCGGCGCTTTTGGCGTCGAGGTATCCATAACACAAAACATGAAGCGGGGATAGTCTGCTGACTATCCCCGCTTCGTTGTTTAGTCTTAATACTATCCTTGCCTCGTTGTTTTATCAACTGACAATCCTTACTTCATTATTCTCCTCAACGATGCCACCGTCAATGATAAGTCTGCGCAATGCCTCGTTAAGGATCTCTTCTATCTTAGGCGTTATCTTCTGAAATCCCATCAGTTTGCTCACCTGTCTCATCAGACCATCCTTGGGAACTCTCACCTGCTGCTGTATGGCATAGCGCATAACGTTCATCAACTCTATGATAGGAATGTCGGTTATAACCCTGCCGTTACTCTCGCGGTAGCCGGTAAATGTCATACTTGCTTGTTGGTTAGCCCAATAGATGGCATTCTCCATAGGGCTGCGCGGGTCTCTGTATGCTGTCTGTGCGAGGGCTTGTGCCACCACCTGCCTGAAATTAGCCGTCTTTTGTGTGATATTCCATATTTCCGCAATGCGGTTACACATATAGCTAAACGTTACCGGTTGCTCAACCTGTAGTATTTGCATGATATGGTTCAGGACTATTTTGCTGTTTCTCGCATTGGTCATTGTCTGAGCAGTGTTATTGCTCCTGAGAGGCCTTATGTCTGCGGTCTTATAATCCCTTACCATCTCATTCTTGCTGGTGTCGATTATCTCGTCTTCGCTGACGGCAAAGGGTAACGGACTGTTCGTTTTGGGCTTATTCTCAGTGGGTTGTGTGGGTGCCTTTTTCTGCTGTTCCCTTGCCATCTTGATGGTTGCGAGAGTTTTGAGCAGGCGGTCGGTGACGCCTTGCGGATTTAGGAACCAGTCAACAGACCATAGTCTGAAGAGTGACCATCCTAATCCTGCGAGTACCCCTGGCTGGCATATCTCACGGTCGCGTTCGGTTTTGGTGTCATGATAGTTGTTTCCATCACACTGTATGCCGAGGATGTAGTGTCCGTCATCCTCCGGGTCGATTACCGCGATATCAATCTTAAACTCGCTCCTTCCGACTTTCAGGTCTGTCTGGTATCCGTTATTGTTTAGCATATCAGTGACGGCTTTTATAACGTGAGTTGTCTCACCGCCTTTAGCCATCTGAGTGGAATCAACGGCCATCTTGCCGTATTTGGCAAACTCGAGGAAGCGTTTCAGACCCTCTACACCCTTGGCGCTGCTTCTGCGAAGGTCTATCTGCTCTGGCTGTAATGTAGAGAATACCACCATCTCATATCTTGCGCGGCTTACCGCCACATTCAAGCGACGCTCACCCCCCTTATTGTTGAGCGGTCCGAAGTTCATAGACACCTTACCCGTCTTATCAGGGCCATAGCCGATAGAGAAGAGAATCACATCACGCTCATCACCCTGCACGTTCTCAAGGTTCTTTACGAAGATAGGCTCATACATTTCATCGGCAGCCTCACGTAATGCCTTATCGGCC
>JAGDAU010000156.1 GCA_017959365.1 Prevotella sp. | reverse complement strand
CCGTTTCTGTTATGGCACAGGATTATCCGTATTGTAATCCGATAGCCGTAGTGACACAGTCTGGGGGTGAGGGTGAGACTGAGAGTGAAGAGACCTCGTCTTACTCAGGCTCGGCTCCTTTCTCTGTAACATTCAAGGCCCAACCTGTAAACGCTGACTCATGGACAGCGTTCTATGAGTGGAAGTTTTTTAATGAGGGTGAGGAAGAACCCTACATGACACGATATGAGGAAGATACGGAATATACCTTCACTGTGGGTGGTAGTCATAGAATTGTCTTTTATGCTAAGTTTACACGTGGCGATGAGTTGATAGAATATTTCAGCGATGAAGAAGGCACGACTATTTCTATCTCTGTCAGTGAGAGCAAGTTGGATTTTCCCAATGCCTTCTCGCCTAATGACGACCAGATCAATGATGTCTTTAAGGCAAAGGACGGATATCAGAGTATAGTTGAATTTCACGCATATATCTTCAACAGATGGGGTAATAAACTATATGAGTGGACAGACCCGGCAGGAGGATGGGATGGCAAATATAAGGGCAAGCCTGTTGCCGATGGAGTCTATTTCCTTTTGGTAAAAGCAAAAGGTGCCGATGGCAGGCACTTTAATTATAAGAAAGATGTTAATCTGTTAAGAGGATATACAGAGGGTACTACCGTAAGTGACGGTGGTGGCAGTAGTGAATAGAAAACGCCTGATGGAAAGACAAGACAAGTCTATAAACGTTTGGGGAGCGAGGGTTAACAACCTTAAAAATATCGATGTGGAGATACCACGTAACTCGCTCACTGTAATAACCGGGTTGTCTGGCTCGGGTAAGTCTTCGTTGGCTTTTGACACTATATATGCAGAGGGACAGAGAAGGTATATAGAGACATTCTCGTCATACGCCCGCAATTTCCTTGGTAATATGGAGCGTCCCGACGTGGATAAGATTACGGGACTTAGTCCGGTCATCAGTATAGACCAGAAGACCACAAACAAAAATCCACGATCCACCGTAGGCACCACAACAGAGATATATGATTATATGCGTCTGCTCTTTGCTCGTGCCGCCACTGCCTACAGTTATATGACTGGTGAGAAGATGGTGAAATATACTGAGGGGAAAATCCTTGAAATGATACTCAATAAGTATGACGAGAAGAAAATCCTTATACTTGCCCCCTTGGTACGCAACAGAAAAGGACATTATCGTGAACTTTTTGAGTCTCTGCACCGAAAGGGATATCTTTATGTGAGGGTGGACGGAGAGATGCAGGATATCGTTCGCGGCATGAAGACCGACAGATATAAGAACCATAACATAGAGGTGGTCATCGACCGACTGCAGGTGAAGTCCAAAGATGCCGGACGGCTTCAGAAAAGTGTCGCCGTGGCAATGAAAGAAGGCGATGGACTGATTATGATTATGGACAAGGAGAGTGGTGAGTGCCGTTATTATTCCAAGCGCCTTATGTGTCCCACCACAGGACTGTCATACAAAGACCCTGCCCCCAATATCTTCTCCTTCAACTCACCTGAGGGTGCCTGCCCGTGTTGCAAGGGGCTGGGATATGTCAACGAGTTAACCATCAGCAAGATTATCCCGGATGATAAGATAAGTATCGGCGATGGTGGCATATTGCCTCTTGGAAAACAGAAAAACCAAATGGTGTTCTGGCAGATAGAGTCTATCCTTAACAGGGCTGGTTTTGATGTTAAGACACCTATCTGTGACATCTCCAAGGATGTGATGAACGAGATACTATATGGCAGCCTGACACCTGTTAAAGTGCCAAAGGAGAAGATGCACGTCTCAAGTGACTATTTCTCCAATTATGACGGCATAATGAAATACTTACGTTCTGTGGCGGAGAAAGATGACAGTGCGGCAGCACAGAAATGGGTGGATCAGTTTACGGCGGTCATCCAGTGTCCCGAGTGCCACGGTAAGCGTCTGCAACGAGAGTCGCTGTCATACCGTATTGATGACAAGTCTATATCAGACCTTGCGGATATGGATATCTCAGAGTTGCATGCTTGGCTGTTGACAGCCCCAGACAAATTGGAGCCACAACAGCGGCAGATAGCCACAGAGGTACTCAAAGAGATTGTCAAGCGCACGGGGTTTCTCATTCAGGTGGGACTTGACTATCTATCCCTCAACCGTCAGTCTGCGACGCTATCTGGCGGAGAAAGCCAGCGTATCAGATTAGCATCCCAGATAGGAAGTCAGCTCGTCAATGTCCTGTATATCCTTGATGAGCCGAGTATAGGGTTACACCAGAAAGATAATGTCCGCCTCATCAACTCTCTGAAAGCCCTTCGTGACATCGGCAATACGGTGGTTGTGGTAGAGCATGACAAGGATATGATGACCAATGCCGATTATCTGATTGATATCGGTCCCGGCGCCGGACGTAAGGGTGGCGAGGTGGTTTATCAAGGCAGCCCGGAGGGCGTTTCTGTGTGTGACAGTATCACATCACGTTATCTTGACGGCAGGGAAATGATAGAGGTACCAAAGGAACGCCGTTGTGGTAACGGAAAGAGTATAACCATACATGGTGCTACAGGCAATAACCTCAAGGGTGTGGATGTTACATTTCCGCTTGGCACATTGATACTTGTAACCGGTGTCAGCGGATCAGGGAAGTCAACACTCGTCAACGAGACATTACAGCCAATATTGTCTCAGCATTTCTATCGCTCTCTTAAACATCCGCTACCATACGAGAGCATAGAGGGATTGGAGAATATAGACAAGGTGGTAACCGTAGATCAGTCACCAATAGGCCGCACACCACGTTCCAACCCCGCCACATACACAGGCGTGTTTACGGATATCAGGGCTCTGTTCGTAGAATTGCCGGAGGCAAAGATCCGTGGCTACAAGCCAGGGCGTTTCTCTTTCAATGTGCGTGGTGGCAGATGTGAGACCTGTTCGGGTAATGGCTACAAGACCATTGAGATGAATTTCCTTCCCGATGTTATGACGCCCTGTGAGGTGTGTCATGGTAAGCGTTACAACAGAGAGACCCTTGAAGTGAGATATAAGGGAAAATCTATCTCCGATGTGTTAGACATGACTATCAATCAGGCTGTTGAGTTTTTTGAGAATGTGCCTAACATCCTCCATAAGATACGTACGCTGAAGGATGTGGGATTAGGATATATCAAACTGGGTCAGCCGGCAACGACACTGTCCGGTGGAGAGAGCCAGAGGGTGAAACTTGCTACTGAACTGAGCAAGCGGGATACAGGTAAGACACTGTTTATACTCGATGAGCCGACTACGGGCTTGCATTTTGAGGATATACGTGTGCTGATGAATATCCTGCGGAAAATCGTTGACAGAGGCAATACCGTGGTTGTTATAGAACATAACCTTGATGTCATCAAGTTGGCGGACTACATCATTGACATGGGACCCGGAGGTGGCCGTGCAGGTGGCGAGGTGGTTATTTCCGGAACACCCGAGGATGTCGTAGCATCCGGTAGGGGATATACGGCAGACTTCCTCAGAAAGGAACTGGCAGAAAAGAAAGGAAATTAATTATAAAACATTATATCATCATGAAACTAAAATCTATTATTATTTCATTACTGATGTTGATGCCATTATCAGGATGGGCTCAATATCCGCAAATAACCAAAGAGGCCCAGCAGCGTATAGACTCTTTGAAAAAGGCCTGGACAAAACATTCCGATGAGGCGTGGGAGTTAGCGCGTCCCATAGTAGAGAAAGAAGCTAAAGAGGGCAGGCCTTACGTACCCTGGGCTTCCCGTCCATACGACTTACCACAGGCAAAGATTCCTTCTTTCCCCGGTGCTGAGGGAGGCGGAATGTTCTCTTTTGGCGGTAGAGGCGGTAAGGTCCTTACTGTTACCAACCTCAATGACGATGGTCCCGGCAGCCTGCGTTGGGCTTGTGAGCAAGGTGGAGCACGTATTGTTGTGTTTAATGTGTCAGGTATAATAAGGATAAAGACTCCCATTATAGTTAGGGCTCCTTATATCACCATTGCCGGACAGACAGCGCCGGGCGACGGTGTATGCCTTGCCGGCGAGTCTTTCTGGGTTGACACACATGATGTCGTAATACGTCACATGCGTTTCCGTCGTGGTGAGACAATGGTCTATAGCCGTGATGACTCCTTTGGTGGCAACCCCGTGGGTAATATAATGATTGACCACTGCTCATGTGAATGGGGCCTTGACGAGAACATCTCATTCTATCGTCACATGTATCATCCCGGAGCTGACTATCCCCAGGTGAAAAGTCCTACAGTAAACGTTACTATCCAGAACACAATATCAGCAAAGGCACTTGATACATATAATCATGCCTTTGGAAGTACTTTGGGAGGCGAGAACTGTGCCTTCATGCGCAACCTGTGGGCAAGTAACACGGGGCGTAACCCCTCTGTAGGCTGGAATGGTATATTCAATTTTGTCAATAATGTAGTATATAACTGGGTACACCGCAGCATGGACGGCGGTGACTATTCCGCACAGTTTAATATCATCAACAATTACTACAAACCCGGTCCATTGACACCTAAAGACACCAATATCGGTCATCGCATAGTGAAACCCGAGTCAGGACGCTCACGTCTCAGTTACAAACAATATGGCAGGGCTTACGTATCAGGTAACATCATGGAGGGCTTTCCTGATGTCACTAAAGACAACTGGAACAGAGGTGTTCAGGTTGAGGATGTGGATGGTACAGATGGTCATGAGTCATATATGCGTTCCCGTCAGCCGCTTGAGATGCCGTACATGAGAATTATGTCTGCCAAGAGTGCTTATGATTTCGTTCTTGACAATGCCGGTGCCACAATACCTTGCCGTGACATCATTGACCAGAGGATTATTGAGGAGGTTCGCACTGGCGTGGCTTATTATGAGAAGAAATTGCCAAAGGAGAACGCATACGGCAACACTTGGGGCCTGGCTGAGAAGAGTCAGGCAGAGGATGGCTCGTTCAAACATCGTCGTCTGCCCAAGGATTCTTATAAGCAGGGTATCATTACCGACCCCTGTCAGATGGGTGGCTACCCAGAGTATAGCGGCACTCCATATACAGACACCGATAATGATGGTATGCCAGACGCATGGGAGGTAGAGAATGGTCTCAACCCTAATGATCCTTCCGATGCCAATGGCGATATCAATGGTGACGGCTATACTAATATAGAGAAATATATCAATGGTATCAGCACAGCCACAAAGATAGACTGGACAGACCTCAGCAACAACTATGACACGTTAGCAGAGAAGGGCAAGCTTTTCTGAGGTATAAATTTATAATAATATTTTTTCAACATGAGGTATTTTTTAGCCATATTGCTTTTTACATCAGTGATGCCAATGATGGGGCAGACGGTGGTGTTGGATAGCGTGGGACGCCCCGCGGATTATGTGCAATCGATAATCGGCAGGTCGCAGAAGATTGTCGATGGTTTGGGTGTTGATGCCGTCAAGGGAATAGAGGTACGCAATATTCTCTGCAACAGATATTTCTGGCTCAACGACTTATATGAGAAATATCCAAAAGACTGCGCTGAGAGAAACGCGGAGTTATATAAGCATCATTTTGAGTTTGAGGCTATTCTTTCCAACTATCTTGACGCAGATGGCGTGGAAAAGGTGAAGGATGGTATGACCTATGGTGTAGTGCCTAAGACTTACAAGGCTCATCTTGAAATGATTCCCACACTGAAGGAAGAGGAGAAACTCCAAATCCTAAACTGGCTCAAGGAAGCGCGTGAGTTTGCCATCGATGCCCAAGACTCCAAGTCTAAGCACGGATGGTTTGGCAAGTATAAGGGACGTATCAACAATTGGCTTGCTGGTCGCGGATACGACCTTGTCAAGGAGCGCGAGGGATGGTATGAGAGGATCAGACAGGCAGGCGGAAAGCCATGATTTAAACAATCACCCAACTCCAGCAAACTCCCGCTGAATTAAATCATTTTTCTACCCATAACCATGAAGAGAATAACAGGATTACTTATGACATTCGTCTGTGCCACCACAGTGGCACAGACAGTGCCTGTGGACTATTCCTATTGTGGATACAAGTGGTCTTCACAGCCAATACCAAGGGATATACCTGTCAAGAGCGTCATTGAGATCAGTGGTTCAAATATGACAGATGATGCATCTGATGACATACAGAAAGAGATTGACAGAGTTTCACAACTGCCCATTGACCCAAAGACTGGTCTTCGCGGAATTGTTTACCTTCGTGGAGGTATTTACTGTATAAGCAAACCACTGGTTATATCTGCTTCGGGTGTAGTGCTTCGTGGTGAGATGAGAACAACATGGGAAAGACCTGAAGACGGAACGCTTGCAAGGTTAATACCATATACACAAATCAAGTACACTGGCGATGAACGCGGTGCTGTGATATATATCAAAGGTAAGGATGACCTGAGGGTTACTGACAGCCTGACATGGCAGGATGAAACGCTGCCATTAGGTTCTGTATCCTTACATCTCGGAGGCAGTGTGAGTAAGGGCAGTGAACTGATGATTGTCCGTCCCTCTACCAAAGAGTGGATCAGCGCCATGGGATGTGACAATTTTGGCGGTGGCAAGGACTTGGGCTACTGGGGGTGGCACAAGGGTGAGATTGATGTGGTGTGGCACCGCACTGTGACAGATGCCAGTGCCGGATCTGTCACTATTGATGCTCCTCTCTCCATGATGATTGACACAAAATGGGGAGTACCCTCTGTGGTGGCATATCAATGGCCGGGCAGGGTAGAGAACAGCGGGGTGGAAAATCTGATAATCACCACAGACTCAGAATACGGCAAACCGTTAGATGAGAACCATGCATGGGACGGTGTGTCAATAGACAATGCTCGTGACTGCTGGGTGAGGGATGTTAACTTCCGTGACCTTGCCGGTTCTGCCGTGGTGATACAACGCAATGCACAGCGCATTACGGTGCAGGATTGCAAGAGTCTTTCTCCAAAATCGGAGATTGGCGGCTGGCGTCGTCGCTCATTCTATGTAAAGGGTGAAAACAGCCTTGTGCAGAGATGCTATTCCGAATATGGCATCAACGATTTTGTGGCAGGTGCCACTGCTGCCGGACCAATGGCCTTCGTGCAGTGTGACGCACAACGGTCGCATGGATTCAGCGGTTCTGTTGGCCCATGGGCCACGGCGGTGCTGTTTGATGACGTTAATATCGATGGCAACGACTTACGCCTTGCCAATATCGGTCTTGAAAAATATGGTACTGGATGGAATGCTGCCAACAGCATGGCATATCAATGCACAGCCTCGGGCATCTACTGCGACAGTCCCGACAGCACCTCTCAGAACTATGTCTATGGCTGTTGGGGACAGTTCGCCGGCACGGGAAACTATGACGAGTCAAACAATCATGTAAAACCGTGGTCATTGTTTGCCGGTCTGCTGCAGAAACGCCTCGGCAGAGATGTGTCAGAACAGTGTAGAGTACTTGAGAGAAACACCGGAGCATCGAGTAGCCCCACCATAGAGGAAGCAATAGCGTTAGACTCAGTGGCTTACACCACGCGTCTGACAATGAAAGAGTGGATAGACCAGTCTCCTCCATATCCTCTTGTTAAGACAAAGGCTGACGTGAAATTGAGAAATGAGAATCCGGTCTTTCTCCTTTACAATACAGCTCACTCTGTGGTCAATGGTAAGTTGACTCATAACGGTCGTCTTGTTGTGGGTGGTCGTCATGACACCCCATGGTGGAATGGTCGTCCGCGCTATTCGTCGTATAAGAAAGCAAAGTATGCGTTGACCAGATTCATACCTGGCGAATCGGGGGTTGGAACCACAGATATTGTAGATAGTGTAGTGACGTATATGAAACGTGACGGAAATATCTTGTTTAATCAGAATTACGGTCTATGGTACGACCGTCGTCGTGATGACCATGAGCGTATAAGGCGTAAGGATGGTGATGTATGGCCTCCGTTTTATGAACAGCCATTTGCCCGCTCGGGTGAGGGTGTGGCGTGGGATGGATTGTCTAAATACGACCTCACAAAGTCAAACAAATGGTATTATGACAGACTGCGTAAATTCTGCAAATTGTCATACAGTAGCGGTATGCTGTTGCTCTACCAGCATTATTTCCAGCATAACATCCTTGAGGCTGGAGCCCACTGGGTGGACTGTCCGTGGCGCGCAGCCAATAATATCAACGGCACCACATTCCCAGAGCCCGTGCCATTTGCTGGTGACAAGAGAGTGTTTATGGCAGGGCGCTTCTATAATGTCAATGACGATGTGCTCAGAAAGTTGCACAAGCAGTATATCCGTCGTAACCTTGAGGAATTCAGGTACACTCCAAATGTGATACACTCTATCGGTGAGGAGTACACAGGTCCCTATCTGTTTACGAAGATGTGGCTGCAGACGATAGGGGAGTGGCAGAAAGAAACAGGCAAAGATGTTCTCGTGGCACTTTGTGTCAATAAAGATGTGCAGGACTCTATTATGTCTAATCCGGAGTTGGCATCGGTGGTGGATATCATTAATATTGAACAATGGTTCTATCATGATAAAGGCGAGTATGCACCTCCTGGTGGAGTCAATATGGCTCCGCGTCAGTATATGCGCAAGATACGCACTGGTGGTGCGAGGTTTGAGGATGTATATCGTGCCGTAAGGGAGTGTCGTGACCGCTGGCCCGATAAGGCAGTATGCTACTATGCACAGAAATATCCTCAGCTGGGATGGGCTTCCCTGATGGCAGGCGGATCGTGTGCGCAGGTTAAGATTAACTCCACAGAGCTGTTGGGAGACATTGTCAAAATGACCGACACCTATAACGAAGACGGAGCGTATATAATGTCAGGTGATAATGTGGGAGCATTAATCTACTCAGAGAGAAATAATAATGTGACGTTACGTCTGGCTGATGGCAGGTATGACATTATGAGTATTAACCAGGAAACGGGAGACCTTGGCACTGCCCGGAAAGTTGTTGTGAAAGGTGGCAAGGTGGCTGTCAATAAAGGTATTTATTGGTTGAGGCGATAACTCAATTTCTCTGCCTCGCGCACCCAGCGGGGTATAAATCTAACGAAGAGGTTGGCTGCTTTCAGGTCAGTGGATGACATTATGAACTCCCTGTCAGGAAAGTAGCCAACATCCTTTTTAGTCACGCCGGATCCGTTCAATATCTCTGCCTCACATGGAGTGATACCTTTGCTGACAATACCTAATTCGATGGCTGCACCGTAAGAGAGATCCACAATACGACCGGGTTTGAATGGTCCGCGGTCTGTCACTTCTACGATGACGCTCTTGCCTGTGTCAAGGTCTGTTACCTTCAGCATAGTACCAAATGGCAATGTCTTATGGGCGCAGGTCATCTGGTACATGTCAAACACCTGACCGTTAGCCATTGTCCTGCCATGGAAATAGTGGGCATAGTAAGAGGCTATGCCACGCAGCGTCTGAGCCTTCATGGGCAGAAAGGCAAGAATCGTGAAGGTGATGATGAAAACTATTCTCATTTATCGGTAGGCTTGTGGGATTTTCTCGAACCTTTGGGTGAACCTTTGGATTTTTTATATTTCCTGAAATTCCGGGATTTCTTGGGTTTTGTGGATTTTTCGGGATTGTTATAGTCGGGTGGGGTGCCAAGGCCTTCGGGCAGTGGACACTTCTCTATCTCATATTCCAGGAAACGCTCTATATTATGGAAATACCTGAAATCCTTCTCACAGACAAAGGTAATCGCCTTGCCATCGCGCTGGGCTCGCGCTGTGCGTCCTATACGATGCACGTAGTCCTCGCAGTCGTTCGGAACATCATAGTTTAGCACCAGACTGATGTCATCGATGTCAATACCACGTGAGATGATGTCTGTGGCAACAATAACGTCGGTCTGTCCGCTCTTAAAGCGATACATTGCCTCGTCTCGTTCTGCCTGCGTGAGATTAGAGTGTATCTCGCAGCAGTTGCAACCCAGTTTGCGCAGCTCGCGCACTATACTGTGTACGTTTTGTTTTTTGCCGGTGAATATTATGGCTCGTTTCAGTTCACTCTTGGAATAAAGGTCTTTCAGTATGCCGCTCTTCTGTGTCTCATGACACACGTAAGCCATTTGGTGAATGTTATCAGCCGGTTTGCTTACCGACAGTTTCACCTTAATAGGAGATTTAAGCAGTTGGCGCGCCATCTGTTCAATCTTTTGTGGCAGTGTGGCACTGAACATGAGTGTTTGTATCTTCTCCGGCATGTGTTTTCGAATATACATCACATCATCGTAGAATCCCATGTCAAGCATTCTGTCCGCCTCGTCTAAGATGAAGAAAGAAGCGCGGCTAAGATCTACGTTTCCCATCTGAAGGTGACTGATAAATCTGCCTGGTGTCGCAATAACCACATCCACTCCCATTGTCAGGGCTTTAAGCTCCTGGTCATATCGTCCGCCATCGTTACCTCCGTAAACAGGTACACTTGACACATTGCCAAGATAATAACTGAATCCCTGCATTGCCTGATCTATCTGTTGGGCCAGTTCGCGTGTCGGGGATAGTATGACACAGTTGATAGCGTCATCAGGATAGTTGCCCTCATCAAGCATTGATAGTATTGGCAACAGATATGCAGCTGTCTTGCCGGTGCCTGTCTGGGCTATGCCGAGCAGGTCGTGACCATCAAGGAGTGGCGGTATGCACTTCTCCTGAATAGGGGTACATTCGTCAAACCTCATATCCCATAGGGCATCAAGTATGTTATCTGATAAATCTAATTCCTCAAATCTCATTACTGTTTTTTTTAGAAGTAACCTCACAACCTTATAAACCTTATAACCTTATAACCTTAATTCGGTGCCTGCTTATAACAGAAGTATGCCACTACCGCGAAGATGATGTTTGGCACCCATGCCGCCAGCATTGGCGGGAAGTTGGCTTGTACGGCAAAGGTGCTCGATACCGTTTGTAGCATGATATATGTAAAACTCAACGCAAGACCAATACCCAAAGACATACCCATGCCGCCTTTTCGCTTTCGTGATGACAACGACGCACCTATGATGGTAAGAATAAATGATGCGAATGACATGGCAATGCGCTTATGGTATTCCACCTGATACTGTACCACGTTGCCACTGCCTCGGTTCTGTTGTTTACTGATATAATCCCGTAATTGAGGTGATGTGAACGTCTCCTGTTGACCCTTGGAATATACCAGATCGGTAGGCTCCATCATAATTGTCGTGTCCTTTGTCGCACCAGAGGTTATCACCTCTTTCAGACCGGTAAAGTGCCTGTTTTTCCAATTGCGCACACGCCAGTGGAACTTAGAGTCACTGATGGTGTCATACTGTATCTCCGTGGCGGTGAAGTGATCTACAAGTTTCTTGTCCTCAAAACGGTCAAGACAGAAACCGAAGCCGCGCTTGTTGTTGTCATCATAATACTGCATGTAGGCTATCGTACCTTTGGCAACCTGCATCTGCACATTCTCAGCCGTAGTAATCCTCTTCTTGTTCTTGTATATCGTCTCAAAATTCCTTCTCACCACAGTGCCGTGGGGTATGACGTATGCACCAAGGTAATAGGTGGTCATAGATATTAGCACACACGATATCATGTATGGCCTCAACAGCCGTTTGAAAGAAGCTCCAGCGGCAAGCATGGCTATTATCTCGCTGTTACCCGCCAGTTTGGATGTAAAGAAAATAACGGCTATGAATACAAACAACGGACTGAAAAGATTGGCGAAATAAGGTACGAAATTTGCGTAATAGTCGAAAACGATGGCTTTCATCGGTGCGTGGTATTGCGAGAACTTTGCTAAGTTCTCATTCACGTCAAACACTATAGACACCGATATGATGAGAATGATAGAGAATATGTATGTGCCGATGAATTTCTTTATTATATACCAGTCGAGCAGGGGGATATAATGCTTGGGGCTGAGGTAACCCAACCAACCGGCGTGGTTGCGCAGCCATGTGCCTGCCACAACGATATATCTCCATAACGTCTGCAACAGAGTCTTTGCCTTTTGAGCCGTCGTTTTACTGAATATCTGTTTCCAATTCATTGTAGTGCACTGTTATACTCTTTTGCCTAATTGGTCAATGATACCACTCTTCCACTGTGTGAAATCACCTTGGGCGATGTGTTTGCGGCTGTCGTGCATAAGCCGCAGATAAAATGACAGGTTATGGATGCTGGCAATCTGCATGGCAAGAAGTTCCTGAGCCTTGAAGAGATGGTGCAGGTATGCCTTCGTGTACACCTGATCCACATAGCAGCCATCAGGGTCAATAGGTGAGAAATCGTATTCCCACTTCTTGTTCTTCATGTTCATCGTACCCTCGTATGTAAACAGCATGGCGTTACGGCCATTACGTGTCGGCATGACACAGTCAAACATGTCCACACCTCGCTCTATACCCTCACGAAGGTTCTGTGGCGTTCCGACACCCATCAGATAACGTGGTTTGTCCTTAGGCAGAATATCGTTGACCACCTCTATCATCTCATACATCACCTCTGTAGGCTCACCAACGGCAAGACCTCCAATGGCATTACCGTCAGCGCCAATGTCGGCAACATGCTTTGCGGCTTCCTGACGCAGGTCTTTATATGTGCAGCCTTGTACGATGGGGAACAGGCTCTGATGATAACCGTAGAGGGGATCTGTCTCGTTGTATCTCTTTACACAGCGGTCAAGCCACCGCTGGGTAAGAGACAGACTCTTACGGGCATATTGATAGTCGCTGTTGCCTGGGGGACATTCATCGAAGGCCATCATTATGTCGGCGCCTATCATACGTTCTGTGTCAATCACATTCTCAGGGGTGAAGAAATGTTTGGAACCGTCAATATGAGAGCGGAACTCACATCCTTCCTCCTTCAGTTTCCTGATGCCGGTGAGTGAGAAGACCTGAAAACCGCCACTGTCGGTAAGTATTGGTCTGTCCCATCCAATGAAACGGTGAAGTCCGCCTGCTTTGTTGAGAATGTCAAGTCCCGGTCGCAGATATAAGTGATAGGTGTTGCCAAGGATAATCTCTGCTTCCACCTGTTCCTTCAGTTCACGGAAATGAACAGCCTTAACACTGCCCACAGTACCTACCGGCATGAAGATCGGTGTCATTATCTCGCCATGGGCTGTCGTAATCTTGCCGCATCTTGCAGCGGAGGCGGGGTCGTTATGTAGTATCTCAAATGTCATTGTTTTTTCTTTTCCTTGTCTTCATCCTCTATTGTGAAATCTATCGGATTGTCAACAATCTCATCAGTAAGGGCTATATCCCATACTTCCTTGATGTTCTCCACATAATGGAAAGATACACCCTTGAGGTAATCCTCAGGTATCTCATCGATGTCCTTCTTGTTCTCCTTACACAACACAATATCTGTTATGCCGGCTCTCTTGGCAGCAAGGATTTTCTCCCTTATGCCACCCACAGGCAACACCTTGCCCCTGAGGGTTATCTCACCGGTCATGGCAATGTTTTTGCGTACCTTGCGCTGGGTAAGCGCAGAGGCTATGGATGTGGCAATCGTTATGCCGGCGCTGGGACCATCCTTGGGTGTGGCGCCTTCCGGCACGTGAATATGTATGTTCCATTGGTCGAAGATGCGATAGTCAACCTTCAGCGTATCTACATGAGCCTTGACAAACTCCAATGCAATGACAGCCGATTCCTTCATCACGTCGCCCAGGTTTCCGGTGAGTGTCAGTTTGTTTCCTTTGCCCTTGCTGAGACTTGTCTCAATAAACAGAATCTCACCGCCTACACTGGTCCATGCCAGTCCGGTGACAACGCCGGCATAGTCATTGCCCTGATAGATGT
>JAGDAU010000015.1 GCA_017959365.1 Prevotella sp. | reverse complement strand
TTTATAATTCATGTCGCGCACGCGCTGTGCAGCTATACAGTCGTAGCCGCCCGACGACACGCCGGCGGTGAGCAGGAACTTGCCCTGCGAAATATCTCGTTCATCGAGAATCTTTCGGGCAGCAAGGAGACAGTCGATGCTGGCATGGCCGTTGGCATCGCCATAAACATAGTATTGGTCGGTAATGTGGTCTCTGGTGATGCCGAAGCCGTAGAAATCGCTCTCCACGAGAATCCAGTTGGGCTGTAGTGGCGTACACATGAACACAAACTCACCCTCGGCGAATCCGCTGGTGGGGCAGCACTCAGGCTGCATCTGTGTGTAACGGTTGTATAGTAGCACACCATCCACGGGGCTGCTGCCGTCATAGACATTGCTGGGAATAACAATACTTCCGCTCAGTCGGATGGCATTACCCTGGGCATCGACCGTAGGATAGGCAATGTCGATACGGTGCATAGGGCGGCTGTAGAGGTTGACTCCTTTGTAGCCGAAGTGCCATGTGGTGTCACATTCGTGGATAACCTCGACACCATCCTGCTGTTCATTTGGCTGTGCGTTCACGTTCACTACACCGCAGATTATCAGGATGGCGGCAAGCATCCCAGATTTCATCATCTTCTTCATACTCTGATATAAATTATCCATTTAAGTCAAGTTGATCTTAATAACATTTGTACATTTCGGCTGAAAGGTAAGCGAAATAATTGAAAATCAATGCATGTTTCCCCCTAAAAAAAACCAAGTGCGCTTTTTCTTGATCTATTCGCATTGTCGGGAACCAATGAGATTATTCTTGAGCCATGAAGTACTCAGCAGTCAAAGTAATTCACTATAAACATTAAACTTTAAACATTAAACTAAGCTCAACTGAAGCTTGCGAAAGTTGAGCTAATTAATTCCATCCGGTAATACTACGAATAAATGGCACCAGTTCGGCTGCCATTTTTTCATGGCGTCGTTTAGAGGGATGCTTGTATGAACCCCAACCTAATGATCCGTCATCCGGTGTGAAGTCAAATCGGTATATCTCATGGTCGCCACGCTCTGCGGCATCAGCCACAGCCTCATCCTGAGCCTTTTTGATATCTGCCAGGCGTTGACCGGTACGCATCGTGCCCGTGAGGAGGACAATCTTTGCCTTGGGATATTTCTCACGCAGGGTACGAAGGAAGCTCTTGAAAGCATCAGCAAGCATACTTGTATAGTATTTGGGATTGGTGGTATCATTAGTTCCAAGATTAACACACACCACATCTGGCTGATAGCGATTGAAATCCCATAACTCAGACCCGGGGGTATTTGTTCGCAGGGTGTAGGGATAATATGTCGGAAGCACATCCTTATCGCCTTCCGGCTTGCCTAATGTGTTACGATAGATGCCAATACCCGAGCGTGCCACAACCTGGCATTGTGCGTTCAGTTCGCGTGTGGCGATAAACTCGTAAGCATAATAAGTATTTTGAAGTCCCGAGTGATATGTTTTCTCGCTGCCGTTGGCCATATTACCAAGTCCGCATGTGATGCTGTTGCCTATGAATTCCATCTTACGGGTGGGCAGACGGGGTGTGTCAAGCAATCTTCCGCCATCATCAAGCAGAAGGCCATAGAATGCGGGATGACGCTTGCCTCCCTCGATACAGTATGTCAGACGCAGGTGATGACGGTCACCGGGCAATCCCTCAGTAAGTGTCACATCTCCACTTTTTTCAGGCACCTCAATGCGAAATTCGGGCATATCATCTATCTCCACCATAAAAGAACCGCATCCCGGTTTCACTCTCATGGTACAACTGCTGCCGGTGAAGTCGGCTATTATCTGTATGCCCGGATAGTCCCATGTGGGTGCATCCGGATTAGCCCAGCTAATCCTTCCTATATACGCAAATCCCCTGTCAGCAGCTCCCACAAACTCCTTAGCGCTGACAACTGTTGTAATTGCCAATAATACAAGTAAAATAATTCCTTTTCTCATAATTATATAATAATTCTATTGTTTCACATCTATTTTTTGTTCATATATCTGGTGAAGATCTACACTGTCGGTGTCTGCAGGCATTATAATCATTGGCTGGGCTATACTGTCTGTCTCCACTGATGGTGGTTCTGGTTTGGGCAACCGGTCCTGGCAACCCTTCACCATACGTTGAAGTTGTGCCATACGGGCAACACTGTCCTTGAGGTCGGGATATTTGCCGTAGTACAGCAGCGATAGCTGATAGTTGTCCAATGCCGCCTGCCAATCCTCCATAAGCATATAACACATACCAAGTCTATAATACACCTGCGCTTTCTCTTTCTCGTAACACAATGGGAGCATAGCCTTATATTGTGGTATTGCAACATTATATTGCTGTAGGTTGAAGTGGCTCTCGCCACTTATATAGTGATACAGAGAACGCTCATGTGGGGCGAGGCCACCCAGCTCAGGCATGCTATTGTCGATAAATTCACAAGCCTTCTCATAATCCCACTCATAATAATAGCACATACCCATATAGGCATGGAAACGCGGGTTTAGCTTATAATGATTGTCAAGATCTATGAATATCAGCAATGCCTCACTGTACTTACGGCTTGTGAAATACTCAAGAGCCATACCAAGACGCTCAGGGTCGGAGGGTGGAGGCAAGAAAGATGTAGCCGTCAGCGATGGTACCACCAACAACAGCACACACACAATTTTTTTTCTCCAGCGTCTGAACATCTTTTATATTATTCTGTATAGAAACGTATCAGTTTTGTGAGAGCATCACGACACACCTCGCAGAACTCAGGGTTCTGATTGGTACGCATACGACAGTCCTGCATACCACGATATACTCCCTTAAGTGAATAACCGGCACCCTCGAAGAGGCCTATGCGTGTAGCGATTTTTTTGGGGTCATTGGATTCTGGAGTGGGTATAGGAGTTCCTTTCTTGATCTTGTCTTCCCATTTGCCATGGAAATCTGTTAACGTGGTAAGGTTGGGTTCCCAAGGCTCAATATCGTGCGGATACATTGGAATAGGCTCTGACTCGTATGCATACTCATCACCTAATCCACCAAAAGAATGGCCGAACTCATGCACTACAACAGGCTCAAAGAGCGGATGGTGGCTCATTGACAGGTTATATTGGTTGAGAATGCCACCACCGCCATAGTTGTCTGTGTTTACCAAAATGATAATATGTTCGTACGGTACACCAGCCAGACAATCGTGCAGTGATTTCATGTTCAGCGTGGTAAGGTAACGATCTAAATAGAAAGTGTCAAAATGTGATCCAAGGATAGTGTTTTTCCATATTCCCAAACCGGGGATGCTGGTGCCGCTTTCCTTTGACTCCGCCTTGACAGCTACCACATTAAACCGCTCTTTATACGATTTGAATGGCTCGTGGTCAAACAATGCGTTATTAGCCTTTCTCACGTCATCAAGAAACACCGCCATCTCATCAGCGGTATATCCCTCGGCTATATATGCTATATCAATGCTCTTCGATGGGTCGGCACCCTGCTGTATGGTCTCGTATGACCATGACGGCTTGTCGCCCATTGCGTGGGTAAGAATGTCCTTGGGATTGAAAACATGAGTTAATGTGCAGATTGTTTCTCTTCTGTTGTTGAGTAGCAGTACGGTAATATCAACCGTGTCTTTGGGGTATGGCACAAGATAGACATTCTCAAAAGACCGGCTTTCGCCTTTGGAAATATCGTATGATAACCATTCCTGAAACAGAGTGGAGAAACAACATCTGTATATTTCCCTCTGGCTGCGGTGGTCTTTCACTATTATCTGGCCATTACCCTCAAAGGGTAACTCCGCTAAATGGTTACGTCTGCCGTGCCAACCGGGCATCTTGCACGTCTTGTCAAGAAAGATGTGCTGTTCGTCCTGACTCCCGGCAAAGATATAATCAATGCGCAGAGTACTGTCGCAGAAAAACTCATCAAACTCCTGTGCCATAGCGCCAATCGGTAATAGCGTCAATAGCATTAATATTTTGAGCCTCATTATATTATCTATATGGATCCTGAACATATTTAACTTTTGACTTTTGACCTTTGACCTTTGACTTTTGACCTTTGACTTTTGACCTTTGACCTT
>JAGDAU010000014.1 GCA_017959365.1 Prevotella sp. | reverse complement strand
GTTTTAGTTATTTTGATATAAAATATTCATGTTTCGCATTCGCTCAACTTATTGGTTTAAAGTTTAATGTTTAAAGTTTAGAGTGAATTAGATTTACTATTCGTTCCCATTAACGTTCACGTTCCCGTCAAAACATATTCACTTTCAACTTTTAACTTTTATCTTTTAACTCAACTCAACTGGAGCTTGCGAAAGTTGAGCAAAATATAGTCTGAAAGTAGTTTATAGTGTAAAAAATACAATATTGTTGCAAAATTACCACATTGTATTATAAATCATCACGTTTTTAAATGAAAAAATTATCATTTATGTTTTTTTAAACAAAAAATCATTACCTTTTGTCACCAGAATAAAAAAAAAGACGAATTTCTTTGCAGAATGCAGAATTGTTGCTATATTTGCACAATCATTTGTTAATGACCGTTTTTTTGAATAATCTAATAATTATAAACCATTAAATCAATATTATTATGAGTAATGTACCAACACCCCATATCGGGGCTAAACTCGGCGACATTGCCGATACCGTGATAATGGCTGGCGACCCACAGCGTATTCAGTTTATGGTTGACAAATACATGGACGACCCTGTCTTATTTAATGATGTACGTGGTATGCTGGGATATACCGGAACATACAAGGGAAAACGAGTAAGTATGATGGGACATGGCATGGGAATACCATCCATTGGCATCTACACCTATGAGCTCTTCAATTTCTACAATGTGGAGAAGATTATACGTATCGGCTCTGCCGGTTCGATAAATCCCGACCTCAACATCGGCGACCTGGCTATAGCCATGGGAGCATGCACCAACAGCAGCTATGGCAACCAGTATGAGCTGGCTGGCACCTTCGCACCTATCGCCGACTTCCAGATGCTGCGTCAGGCTGTGGAGGCCTGCGAGGGATATGGCTACAACTACAAGGTTGGCAACCTGCTCTCCTCAGACACGTTCTACACAGAGTTCGCCCACAACGACCGTTGGATCAACATGGGTGTGCTCGCTGTGGAGATGGAGATCAGCGCACTGTATATGAATGCCGCAAGGGCTGGCAAGAAGGCCCTCGGTATGTGTACCATATCCGACCATATCATCAAGGGTGACTCACTATCTGCAGAGGAGCGCCGCACAACATTCACACACATGATGGATGTGGCATTATCTCTGATTTAATCAATACTGATAAAATAGTTTTTTTAATGAGAATACGTAACATACTATTTACTGGTATTGCTATGCTGGGCGTTCTGACCTCATACGGTCAGAACTATCCATATCAGGATGCCAGTCTCAGCTCACAGCAGAGAGCTGAGGACCTGTGCTCACGGCTCACCCTTGAGGAGAAAGTGAGCCTGATGATGAACGGAAGTCCCGCTATACCACGCCTCGGCATAAAACACTTTGACTGGTGGAATGAGGCTCTTCACGGCGTCGGGAGAAACGGTTACGCCACCGTCTATCCTGCCACCATAGGCATGGCGGCAAGCTTTGATGACGAACTGTTATATAAGGTGTTCACATCCGTTAGTGATGAGGCACGGGCAAAGAACGTTGTGGCACGACGAAACGGCGACGCCATAAAATACCAGGGACTGTCATTCTGGACTCCCAACCTCAATATTTTCCGCGACCCACGATGGGGACGAGGTCAGGAGACTTACGGCGAAGACCCCTACCTCACGTCTATGATGGGACTTGCCGTGGTACGCGGACTGCAGGGTCCTGACAACCACAAATACCGCAAACTGCTTGCATGTGCCAAACACTATGCGGTACATAGCGGACCGGAGTGGAACCGCCATGAGTTTAATATCGAGAGCCTGCCGGAGCGTGACCTGTGGGAGACTTATCTGCCGGCGTTTGAGACACTGGTAAAAAAAGGGCATGTGGCAGAGGTGATGTGCGCATACCAACGCATTGACGGTCAGCCCTGTTGTGGCAACGACAGATACCTGCAACATATCCTACGCGACCAGTGGGGTTTCGATGGCATTGTAACCAGCGACTGCGGAGCCATTGACGACTTCTGGCGCGAAGGGCGTCACGGCGTTGACGCCACCAACCACGAGGCATCAGCACACGCCTTGCGCTCCGGCACCGACGTAGAGTGCGGCGGCAACTACAAGAGCCTTGTCGAGGCAGTGCAAAAGGGTGAGATCACAGAGGCAGAGATAGACAAAAGCCTCATCCGCCTGCTGAAGTTCCGTTTTGAGTTGGGCGACTTCGACCCCGACGAGATGGTTGACTGGACTCAGATACCTGAGAGTGTCATAGCAAGCAAGGAGCATAAGGCACAGGCCCTGAGAATGGCACAGGAGAGCATCGTACTGCTGCAGAACGACGGCATACTGCCACTGAGCAAGACGGAACGCATCGCCGTGATGGGACCCAACGCCAACGACTCCGTGATGCAATGGGCTAACTACAGCGGCTTCCCGACAGCTACAGTGACGCTGCTACAAGGCATACAAGAATTGAACCCAAACGCCAAATACGTCAACTGCTGTGGACACACACGGAACACCGTTCTCCAAAGCCGCTGGAACGACCTGCGTACTCCTGAGGGACTGCGCGGTATGAAAGCCACATACTGGAATAATATGAATATGGAGGGCACACCAGTGGCGACACAGGTGAAGACAGAACCCATCAACCTGAGCAACGGCGGCGCTACGGTGTTCGCACCCGGCGTATCGCTGACAAATTTCTCTGCACGATACGAAGCGTCATTCACCCCCACCAGGAGCGAGACAGTAGTGCTTAACCTCGCCTTTGACGACGGTGCGCGCCTTATCGTAAACGGCGACACAATAAAGGATGTATGGAAAACACGCAACCGCATACAGTATGCCAAGAGTGAACTGAATGTGGAGGCTGGCAAGGAATATAAGATACAGATCGATTTCTTTCAGAGGGCTGACATGGCTGTTATGAATTTTGATATCTGCAACATCACAACGCCCACCAAGGAGGAAATACTTGCTGAACTCAACGGAATAAACACCATCGTCTTCGCCGGTGGTATATCACCCAACCTTGAGGGAGAGGAAATGAAAGTCTATGAAGAGGGATTCAAGGGCGGCGACCGCACAAGCATCGAACTGCCACGCACGCAGCGTGAGATGATCGCCATGCTGAGTCAGGCAGGCAAGAAGATTATCTTCATCAACTGCTCCGGCTCTGCCGTGGCCCTCGAACCGGAGTCACAGAACAGCAACGCCATACTTCAGGCATGGTCCCCCGGTGAACAAGGTGGTACGTCTGTCGCGTCGGTGCTCTTCGGCGACTGCAACCCGTCAGGCAAACTGCCTGTCACCTTCTATCGCAACACTGAGCAACTGCCAGACTTCTTAGACTATACCATGAAGGGGCGCACATACCGGTATTTCACCGGCAAACCGCTATGGCCCTTCGGGCATGGACTGAGCTACACCACCTTCAAGATTAACAACAAGGGAGTGAATGGCAACAGCCTGCTCTGCGAGGTCACTAATACCGGCAAGTGCGAGGGCACAGAGGTGGTACAGCTCTATGTGAAGCGTGTGGATGACACCGACGGACCGGCTAAATCGCTTCGTGGCTATCAGCGCGTGACACTGAAACCCGGTGAGACGCAAATCGTGAAATTCGATATCAATGACGACGTACTCACCACTTGGGACAAAGATCACAACATCATGCGCGCCCTGCCCGGTGAATACCAGCTTATGGTTGGCTCAAGCAGTGATAATGTGAAAGCCTGCAAGTATAAGTTATGAGGTTATGAGGTTGTAAGGTTGTGAGGTTGTGAGTTTTTCGAAATACCGAAATATCGAAATATCGAAATACCGAAATAACGGAATACCGAAATAACGGAATACCGAAACATCGGAATAACAAAATAACGACTATAAAATAAGGTTATGGGATTTTTCCCATAACCTTATTTGTTTTATTCACCGAATATACGGACCGGCCTGCTGCTACTGTGACTCGGAGCGTGATTCGGATTATTAGTACTGTTAGTATCACCGACATCTGTTGTGCCGCCATCCTTCCAAGGACTTACAGTGTATAACGTTTCTTCTAACAATCTATCGCCATCTAAAATGATCTCTCTCATTGACGGACGTAAATATCTCTTTTTCATTATAATTTGTTTTGAACTTTATTTTCTGTTTAGTATAACTGCAAATGTAATTCACTTTCAACATTGAACTTTTATCTTTCAACTAAAGAAATATCTTTCAACTAAAGAAATGATGTTCCTACGTTAATGTTGATTGTATAGGCGTAGCCTAATTCCCACTCCTCATCACCAATGCTTATCTCTTTGGTCTTGTCAACACCGTCAACAGTGTACTCAAAATAGAGTGTCTTGCCGGTCTTACTCTGTGGTATCAGGAAGAGCCAGTTACATGGCAGTGTCTGATAATCGGTGGTGAGGGTCAGAGCGTCAGCACCTGACTGAATGGAATAAAGGGTAAAAATGGCATCACTTTGTTTGTTGTCCTTATACGCCAGATTTGTCCACTCCTCTGAGTTGATGTAATAGTCACCTTGGTTATACACGTTTTTCAATACTATCTTCTTAACAACGATAGTTTTGTCAGCAACGGCATTGGTCTTGTGGATATTAAACATCACAGCAGTGCCTACATGATGGAAATGCTGGGTCACCACACCATTTCTGTCATTATAGGATATACCCCTATGTACCGCCACTAAGAAATCGTTCTGATATGAAGCCGCTTCCTCGGTAGAGAATGAGATATATGGATTACCGTTATTATATTGATACCAACTGTCCGGACAATTGTAAGCATAGAAGTCAATCTTTTCATCATTACTCAAGCTTGTAGGCCATGTATATGCCTCCGGTGTCCATCCCGTTCCTGTTTTTGTGAAAGAATACTTATCAGTCTGATAACTCATTGTGAAACTGCTGAGGGTCTCTGTGTAGATGATGTCCCCCGGTGCGCGGGTACCGTCTTCACCTGCTCTTGTTCCTGCCCTGGTAAACGAGTCTTCTATAACCTCTACTTTTAAAAGTCGCTTTTCTGGACTTGTCACACTTACATTACCCGTCTCATTTTCCTCATCATCGGAGGATGATGAGCAAGAGGAGAAAAGCAATGGTAATGATACCAGAAAGCATAACGAAAAAGATTTTAGCATTGTTCTGTAATTTAAAACCATTGATCTTGTATAATTAAATTATTATTTCTGTTGTAGAAAAATCTATCACACCGAACTGCTCATTGAAGGTATATATACCCTGACTCTTGGCGCTGTAATAGCGGATCTCTGCCTTTTCGCCTGTATCCTTCCCAAAAATAAGGAGTTTTTCACCAACCTTACAAACACCACGGCACTCGCCACTGACGAATGCACCTACGAGGTCATCGGATGATGTGTCACTTGGGAACGTCATACTGCCCGTGTCCAATGTTGAGTGATAAGGATACTTTGAACCGCCTGTGATAAAAGGTGGTTCGAATTTCTCATTC
>JAGDAU010000155.1 GCA_017959365.1 Prevotella sp. | reverse complement strand
TGAGAAGGAGCACATGGCAACTATGTTGACTATGGCTCGTGACTATGCACGTAGCAAGGGCTTCAAGGGTACTTTCCTCATTGAGCCAAAGCCAATGGAGCCATCTAAGCACCAGTATGACGTTGATACAGAGACAGTCATCGGATTCCTTAAGACTCATGGTCTTGACAAGGACTTCAAGGTGAACATTGAGGTTAACCACGCTACACTGGCAGGTCACACCTTTGAGCACGAGCTCGCTGTGGCAGTAGATAACGGTATGCTTGGTTCTATTGATGCTAACCGTGGCGACGCTCAGAACGGATGGGATACAGACCAGTTCCCAATCGATAACTTCGAGCTGACACAGGCATGGATGCAGATTGTACGCAATGGTGGTCTCGGTACCGGCGGTACAAACTTCGACGCTAAGACACGTCGTAACTCTACCGACCTTGAGGATATCTTCATCGCACACATCTCAGGTATGGACGCATGCGCACGCGCACTGCTCAATGCTGTTGAGATACTGGAGAAGTCACCAATCCCACAGATGCTGAAAGACCGCTACGCCTCATTCGATTCAGGCATAGGTAAAGACTTTGAGGATGGCAAACTCACCTTGGAGCAGGTCTATGAGTATGGAAAGAAAGTGGGCGAGCCAAAGCAGACCTCTGGCAAGCAGGAACTTTACGAGGCAATTGTTGCGTTATACGCAAAATAATCTTTTATTTCTAACCTTCTCTAAAGAAATCGAGGGCTTCCTCGATTTCTTTTTTTGTTGCCGTCTGGTTAATCTCTATGCCTCCGATGGCGGAAAGCAGAGTGAAGTTGATGACACCAGCCACATTCTTCTTGTCATGTGTCATCAGCTGCAGCAACTCGGGGTAGTCATTGCATGTTATGGGCAGTACGCCGTAAGTCTCGCGAATGTATGTCACTGCTTGTCTCATTACGTCAGTGGGGAAACCACATTTGATAACCGACAGATACAGTTCCACTATGATGCCGTAAGCCACGGCATATCCGTGCAGTATAGGTGTGCGCTTCATTGCCCATGACTCCAGTGCGTGGCCCACGGTGTGTCCCAGGTTCAGAGCCTTGCGTATGCCGTGTTCATGCGGGTCTTCCTCTACGATGCGCTCCTTTACAGCCACAGAGTCAGCAATCATCCTCTGCAACTGTGCGAGGTCAGGTCTCGTGATGTCAAATGCCACGAGCTCCTGCCACATGCTCAGTCCGTTGTCACGTTGTATCAGTCCGTGCTTCAGCATCTCGGCATAGCCGGAGCGCATATTCTGGTCGTCAAGGGACTTCAGGAAGTCAGCGCAGAGAATGACATACTTGGAATCGTTAAACACGCCAATCTCATTCTTCAGACCGCCGAAGTTGAAGCCGGTCTTGCCGCCCACCGAAGCGTCAACCATAGACAGCAGCGTGGTAGGTATGTTGATAAAGTTGATACCCCTCTTGAACGTACTTGCCGCAAAACCTCCGAGGTCAGTTACCATACCTCCTCCGAGGTTTATCAACAGCGAGTGGCGTGTGGCACCGCCTTTCTGCAGTTCCTCCCATACATGGCTTACCGACTGCAGAGTCTTCTCCATGTCTGTTGCGCCTATGGTTATGGCCTGTGCGCCGTCCAGACAGCTGAAGTCCTTTATCAGCGGCCAGCAACATACGTTGGTGGTAGTATCGGTAAGTACAAATATGCGGTCGTGACTGCAGTTTGCTATAGCGTTGGTGAGGTCATTCTCCAAGTGCTGTGATATGATTACGCGTTGTGTCATTGTTGGCAAGTTATGAGACCCACCCCAGCCCTCCCTGTGAGGGAGGGAGCGTGAGTTAGGGGGTTAATTATTAGTTATTAATTATTAGTTTAATAATGAATTATGCATTATGCATTATGCATTAATCTATTACCTGCACATAGCGGCGCAGAGTTTGTCTTGAAGGTTCTTTGCGTATATACCGCGCATTACCCCCTGGTTCATTATCGAGAACGCCAGACGGTGGCCGTTAGGTGCGGTGAGGTATCCAGCCAGGCTGCTCACCCCTGACAGCGTACCGGTCTTGGCATGCACGTTGCCGGCGGCAGGCGTACCAGCCATACGGTCCTTTATCGTGCCGTCCACTGCTGCTATAGGCAGCGACCTGTAAAGGGCATCAAACACGGCCTCCCTCTTAAACGCATAGCGTAGGAAAGCCACCTCTATCTCTGCTGACAGGTAGTTATACAGCGACAGTCCCGAACCGTCGGCAAAGCGGTGGATGGCGTCACCCGCTCCCGCCTTCTTCATTATGGCCTCCTCCACGGTCTGTGCCTTCTTTGCTGTGGCAGGGCGTCCCTGTGTCAGTCCTATCTGGTAATACATGCTCTCGGCATACAGGTTGTTGCTCAGCTTCATCATAGGCTGTAACACATCTTCCAGCGGCCTCCTCAACTCATACGCCACCTTTGCGCCCTGCGGACACTTCTTCTCTCCCTTGTTACCGTCAAGAAACACCTTCTCCTTGCTCAGGGCGGTCAGCAGTACGTCAATCATGTTGTCCTTCCTCTTATATACCAAAGGCGACAGAATGGCATTGTCATCATCCCAGCACCATCCCTCACCATACTGGTCAGAGTCCTTCATGCTGCGGTCGGCATATATATTGCCGCAGATGGTGTCAACGCCGAGGCTCCTGATGCTCTTGGCAAAGGTGCTGATGTCCTCCTCGCTTATCTTGGGGTCCATGCCACCTATTATATATATATCGCCCATAAGCAGTTGTGTGCTGTCTTGCTCAAAAGTGGCGGAAGGCATAACCTTTCCTGTGTAGCACACGCGTGTGGAGTACTCGTAGTCGGTGCCCAGCTGGTCAAGCGCCGTGATAGCGGTGATTAGTTTCATCGTGGACGCCGGTCTTATGACCTGCCTCTGGTCCCTGGCGTAGAGCACGGAGTCATCGTCAAGGTCATACACCAGGAAACCCATCTGTGATGTCTCCAGCATCTTTGCCTCGCCGATGATGCTGTCAAGGCGTGCCTGCATAGACTGCGGCCAAGGCAACGTATAGGTGGTGTCGGCGACTAAGGTGTCGGCACTTGTCGTGAAATCCTGTGCAAGAGATGTTGCCGCACTCAGCAACATACATATATATAGTATAGAGTGTCTAATCATATCTAACATGAAAAATATATACAAAGGTACACATAATTTCGCAAATAACAAAATAAGTACACGCATTTGCCAAAAACTTGTAAAAAACATCTATAGAGATTTCAAAAAGATATTAAAAATAACATTTTTCTGTCTATTTGTAAAATAAAACGGAAAAAACTTTGTCAGTTTAGTATTTTTGTTTACCTTTGCATAAAATTTCAAAAAATATGAGCAAGTTGATAAAACCAGCAGGATATAAAGCTCTGCTCGACCTTTGGCAGACAGAGCAAGGCATAAAGCTGATAAAGGAATTTTTCCAGCAGAACCTAAGCACGGAGTTGAGGCTTCGTCGTGTCACGGCTCCTTTGTTCGTGTTGAAGGGCTTGGGCATCAATGATGACCTTAACGGTGTAGAGCGCCCTGTGTCGTTCCCTATTAAGGACCTTGGCGACCAGATGGCAGAGGTGGTACACTCTCTTGCCAAGTGGAAGCGTCTCACTCTTGCAGAGTATAATATAGACCCGGGTTACGGCATATATACTGATATGAACGCTATACGCGCCGATGAGGAACTTGATAATCTTCACTCGCTTTACGTTGACCAGTGGGACTGGGAGATGGTGATAAGCCGTGAGGAGCGTACACTCGACTTCCTCAGGAGCGTGGTGCGTCGCATCTACTCTGCCATACTGCGTACGGAGTTCCTGGCATGTGAGACCTATCCGCAGCTTAAGCCGTTCCTGCCTCGCGAGATACACTTCATTCACTCTGAGGAGTTACTGAAGATGTATCCTGGCATGACTGCCAAGGAGCGTGAGGACGCTGTATGTAAGAAATACGGTGCAGTGTTTATCATGGGCATCGGTGGCAAGCTCTCTGACGGTGAGAAGCACGACGGTCGTGCCCCAGACTATGATGACTGGACCACACCTAACTCAGACGGATTCCTCGGACTCAACGGTGATATCCTTATATGGTATCCTGTGCTTGACCGTTCCATAGAACTTTCATCAATGGGCATACGTGTTGACAAGGAGGCATTGCTCCGTCAGCTGGCATTGGAGGGTCAGGAGCAGCGTGCCGAATTGTTCTTCCACAAGCAATTGCTTGAAGGCAAGCTGCCACTCTCTATCGGTGGTGGTATAGGTCAGAGCCGTCTCTGTATGATAATGTTGCAGAAGGCGCACATCGGTGAGATACAGGCAAGCATCTGGCCTGACGAGCAGCGCCGCGAGTGCAAGGAGAACGGTATGAACCTGATATAAAAAATCTGACGATATATAAAGACTAAAGCAGTCGTGTCACATTGTGGCGCGACTGCTTTTTTATTTGCAGAAATAATCATTATATGCAATAAGTTCTTTTTTACACCTTATGCTCCTCCGGAGCAGAAATCATGGAAAATCATCAGGACAATCTTTGGAGCTTGTCGGCTCAGAAATATTTCTGGCTCGAAGAGCCTAAGATTATAAAAAAGATTATTATTGGATTTCTGCCCGTCAGGGCACAAAAAAGATTCGTTCTATTCGATTGATTTGTGTTCGTCCATTTTTTGTCCCGAATTGCCTGAATTCTCCGATTATGGTGAGATTCGCATTCAAGAAATATTGTGTTTTATAACATGAATTTCCATTAATGCCCTTGAATTTTTCATTAATCTTTTTTCTATAATATTTTATGATAATTCTTTGCAAGCAAAGCGTCACAAGTGCCGAGCGTATGGTCAATTTATGGCAATTCATGTTCAAAGAAATATATGAATACGGTGTTGAATTAGGCTTGATTTATGTTAACCGATGACAAAAATGTCCTATTTGGGGCCTTCCGTTAACGCCTCATGCTTGCGATATTTCAAAATTATTTCCTGCTGGCCGCGTACAGCGAAATCTACGGAGGGTTGT
>JAGDAU010000154.1 GCA_017959365.1 Prevotella sp. | reverse complement strand
TTTAAGGGTCATTCCGATGTGTCAATGTATCAGGAGGGTGATGTCAACAAGTACACTATCGGTGAGACAACTGATTATAATGAGATTCAGCGGATAAGGAAAAAATTACTTTCCGATTTTCCTGAAGCATTTATAGTAGCCTTTAAGGATGGTAAGAAAATTTCCGTTCAAGAGGCATTAGCAGGTTCAAAGAAGAAATAACGTAATAATCAGATAATCAAATAATAAACTATCAAATGTTAAGCAAAGAGATTAAGATAGCATTATCGGCGATATTAGCTTTAGTATTACTGTTTTTTGGTATGCAGTTTCTAAAAGGATTGCATTTTTTCTCAACTAACAACAATTATTATATCAAGTTTAACGACATCAGCGGATTGTCTGCCTCTGCCCCCGTTTATGCCAATGGATATAAGGTGGGCACTATAAAGAGTATTGATTATGATTATAATAATCCCTCTGACATCAAGGTGTATATTGAACTTGATGAGGGTATGCGTATACCAGAGGGAACAAGAGCGGAGATTTCTTCAGACCTGCTTGGCAATGTACAGGTGAGCCTGATATTAGGTAAAGACCAGACTAAATTAGTTGAGAAAAACGGTGTAATACCAGGTGGGCATAATGAGGGCTCCATGGGTAAGGTAAAAGAAATGTTGCCATACGTTGAGAGCATGCTTCCCAAACTTGACTCAATAATGGCAAGTCTTAATACAATACTTGCAAGCCCTGAAATACGTCACTCATTATATAATGTTGAGTCAACGACAGGCTCGCTGTCATTGTCTGCCCGTAACCTGAACAGCCTCATAGTGGGGCTTAACAGTGATATTCCTCAGATAACGGGCAAGGCTAATGGTGTTATGGATCGTGTCGGTGGGCTTGTAGGCAATGTTAACGGTGTTGTAGGTAATGCCAACCATCTCATGACAGGAGCAAACACTATGATTGGTAATGCCAACACAGTTATGACCAACCTGGCACAAATAGATCTTCAGGCTACAATGAATAAGATAGATGCGACACTTAGAAATCTTCAGTCATTAACAGAGCAGCTTAATAGCCGTGAGGGTAGTCTTGGTCTGTTGATGAACGACAATGAACTCTATAACAACCTGAATGCCACGGTAAAAGACGCCGACTCTCTTATGATAGATTTACGTGCCCATCCTAAGCGTTATGTACACTTCTCTGTATTTGGAAAAAAAGATAAATAAATACATGTATTTAGAATTTGTCTAAATAGTAAAGTTGATGTTCCACACTCTAACAGAATAATGTAATTGTTGTAAAATCAATGTGTTTACCTTGATAAAAAATCCGTTTCACTCTTATGGCGTGAAACCATGATAAGTGAGATGTAAATAGCGATTTTTCAAAGTGTTACAATTTTGCAAATATACTAAATGGTAAGTGCTTGTCAGAATGAATTGCAAAGTGCGGGTTAACAATCAATTACGCTGTTTTGCTTAATAATTTATAAAAGTGTGAAGTTGGGAGGAATTAAAAAAAGAAGTAAATTTGCAAACGCTAAGAAAAAATAGCAGTATGTTTTTTACACATTATATAATCTAACCTAAATGATGAAAACTAACAAACTCTGGACCAAATGCCTTGCGCTGATCAAAGACAATGTCTCTGAGCAGCAATATCGCACATGGTTTCAGCCTATTGCCTTTGAGTCGTTCAACGAGAGCGACCGTAGCATGGTGCTGAGACTACCCAGTCAGTTTGTATATGAGTATCTTGAGGAAAACTATGTTGACCTCATGAAAAAAGTTTTCGTCAGAGTTATTGGATTCTGTCCGCGGCTCTCTTATCGCATTATCGTTGACAAGGAGCATAACGGCACACAACTTTTGGAAACTGAAAACAAAGAGAAGTTGGATCAGCCTGTGAGAACGCAGAATGTCAATCAGCCATATAGCCTGCTTGACGCTGCCCAACCACAGGAGATAGACTCTCAGCTCAATACTACCCAGTCCTTTGACACCTTTATAGAGGGTCTCAGCAATAAGTTGTCAAGGTCTGTGGGACTGTCTATCGCTGAGAATCCGGAGACAACACACTTTAATCCGCTCTTTGTATATGGACCGTCAGGATGTGGCAAGACCCATCTTATCAACGCCATTGGCTTGAAAGCTAAGAAGACCCATCCAAAGTTAAGAATTCTGTATGTCAGTGCTCGACTCTTTCAGGTGCAATATACCAATGCTGTCTTGCAAAATAGCGTCAATGATTTTATACATTTCTATCAAACGATAGACATGCTCATCGTGGATGATATACAGGAGTGGATGACGGCGACGAGGACTCAGGACACATTCTTCCATATTTTCAACCATCTGTTCCGAAATGGCAAGCGTATCATTCTTGCCTCTGACCGCCCGCCTGTAGATCTGAATGGTATGAATGAGCGTCTGCTCACCCGTTTTGCCTGCGGACTGATAGCGGAGTTGGAAAAGCCAGATGTGAAGCTTTGTGAAGACATCCTTACTAATAAGGTGCGTCATGACGGTCTTAATATTCCTCATGATGTAATACAGTTTATTGCCCGCACAGCAAATGGCAGCGTCCGCGACTTAGAGGGTGTGGTCAACTCACTGATGGCTTATTCTGTTGTATATAATACAAATGTTGACATGGCGTTGGCACAGCGTATTCTACAGCGTACCGTTAAGGTTGAGGAGAAGGTTGTCACCGTAGGTACTATTATGGATGTGGTATGTCGGTCATACAACGTAACAGAGGCAAATATTTCAAGTAAAAGCCGCAAGCGTGAGTATGTACTGGCAAGACAGGTGGTGATGTATCTTACCCAGAAGCATCTCAAGATGCCTGCCTCCAAGATCGGCAAGTTGATAGGTGGCCGTGACCACAGCACCGTAATCCACAGTTGTGCCCAAGTGGAGCAGCGTTTGAAGACAGACGAGCATTTCAAGGATGAGATAGCAAATCTTGAGAGCCAGATATAAAAAACCGATACCGCAAGCAGTATCGGTTTTTTTATTCTTTTTATTTCTGTTTGCTTTTTGCTTCCATTTCTCTTCTCCACTTAAAGAAGCCCAATATCGCAATAATGACATATAATGCATATAGGCTTGCCTTAAACGGTATTTCTTTGTAGAAATACAGCACGCATGTGACGATATCCACTGCAATCCACACAAACCACTGCTCAAGGTATTTATGTGCGAGTGCCCAGATGCCCACTAAGCTCAGTGCCGTAGTGAAGCTGTCTGCCAATGGCACGGTGCTGTTGGTGAATGTGACGAGCAGCCAGTATATTACCGCCCATATCACTGCTGTCAGTGCTCCCCACGGCAGTATGAGCTTTCTCGGGATATGTGTTATCTGCAGTGGTTTGGTGTCTTTGCCAGCCACTGGGTGGCGGAACCATCTCCAGAAACCGTATATTGTCATGGAGATATAATAGAACTCCATGGCGCAGTCGGCATACAGTCCCTTCTGGTAGTACAGCACTATACCCAATGCCTGCATGAAAAATCCCACGATCCACATCCACAGGCTGGCCCTGTATTCCAGGATGATATATGCCAGTCCGAGGATGGTGGTCAGCATGTCTAACCAGTGGGCGGTAAAGAACTCTGTCATATCAGCTGTCAGAATTTCAGTGTTATGTTGCCCATGATGGTGGTGCCGGACATGGGTATGAAGCTCAGGGTGTAGTAACGGTTGTCGTTAGGATGGGCGTTACCTACGATGGCAGAATAGGAGTAGCCGCTCATGGCATAATGTGCATTAAAGATATTGTTGATGCCAAAGCCGAAGACTATCTCACGCAGCGGACGCAGTTTGGGCGTCTTGAGCGTGTGGCTCATGTTGAGGCTCGAGAAGGTATATTCTGGTATCGAGCGTTTGCGGCAATTGGTGTTGTCGAGATACTGTCTTGACACGTAGTTGGTGTGCCAAGTGGCATTGAAGCCTTTGTAGTGGAAGTCAAGGAAGCCGTTGAGTATTGCCGATGGCGAGAAGGCCAGAGTGGAGTTGTCGTAATGTATGATGGTGGGATCCATGTCGTTCCAGTCGTCATCGTATGTCTCCACATATTCGTTGAAGTCCTTGATCTTATTGCGGCTCAGTGCGGCGTTGCCTTCCAGCGTGAGCAGGGGGCATATATCCCATGCGGCGCTCAGTTCCACCCCCATGCGGTAGGAGTCACGTATGTTTGTTGTCAGTGCTTCTCCTATATCACTCAGCTGTCCTGTCTGCACGAACTGGTCGATATAGTCCATATAGTAGAAGTTGACACCAGCTCTTACCTTTGGCAGTGACAGGTTGTAGCCCACCTCATAGTCGATTACTCTCTCTGCCTTGGCGTATGGGTAGTTGTAGTTGTCGGTGAAATTGTTACGCTCCGGCTCACGATGACTCATAGCCACCGAGGCGTAAGCCCTGTGAGGTCCGTTGCCATAGCTGATACCACCCTTGGGGTTGAAAAAGTTGTAATGCTCGTCGGCAGTAAGTGGTTGAGCTACGAGATTGCCGTTGGCATCGGTGAAGAAGGTGTCATGATGTCCGCTCAACTCGTATCTCACGCCACGATACTGCATGTCTGCGAAGACGTGCCATTTGGGGGTGATATTATATGTTGCCTTGAGGTAAACGTTGCCGTCGGTCTTGAAGGCGTCAGAGAGGTTGATGGTGTAGCGGTCATCGCCGATGATAGCCTTACGCAGCTCTGCGTTGTCCGCCCAGGTGAGGTAGTTGTAGTGGTCGCCGTTGAAGAACTGCAGCGAGAGTCCACCGATGATGTTCCACCGCTCATCCTTGTAGTTGACGCTGCCTATCAGACCGTAGGCATCCTGACGCAGTCCCTTGCGACGTATGAATGTGTCGCGTTTCACCTTATTGCCTTCACTGTCATAAAAATCAGGTATGCCGTATTTGGTGAGTTTCTTGTTCTGCTTGAGATCGATGTAGTATCCCTCACCGTGTGTGTAGTGCAGTGTGGCGGTGGCATTCCAGTTGTCTCCCAGTTCAAATACTCCTGTCAGGATGTTGTGGTTCTGCCAGAAATTATCCGTTGTTCGTGGCCACAGCCTACCATCCGACAGCTTGTATCGCTCTGTGGAATAGGTGCCATCGCCATTAATGATAAGACCCTCGTAGAGGTTGTTGTAACGTCCCAGACCAACATTGTAGAGGTCTTTATATGTGTGTATGCCAGTCTTCTGACCGTATATGCCGTCCATGAGACTGTTGTTGTCGTCGCCGGCGGTGACGCCGTTCCATGCCTGTCCGAGTTTCTCAAAGTTGCCGATATTCTTATATCGTATTTGGAATTTGTCATCGAGCCATGTCAGACCAGCGTAATAGGAGCCCGAACGTCCACGTGTGCCGTGGATGAATCCGTCGGTGCTTGTCTCATGATATGCCGCGTCAAAGATAAGGTGTTTCCAGAGCAGACCAGTGGAGAAGCGGCCACCGATGTTCAGCGTGTTGAAGGTGCCATAGGATACCGACACCTCACCATCAGGTCGTTGTGATGGTGTGGCGGTGGAGAGGGCCATCGTACCGCCGAAGGCACCGTCGCCATTGGTTGACGTGCCCACACCCCTCTGTATCTGCACGCTTCCGAGCAATGAGGCATAGCTGTTCATGTTACCCCAGAAGACGCACTGGTCCTCCGGTGAGTTGAGAGGCACGCCATCGATGGTGACGTTGATACGTGAGTCTGCGGCACCACGTATGCGCATGTATGTCGTACCAGTGCCTACGCCGTTCTCACTCCATGCCAGTATGCCTGGCGTGCGGGATACAAGAAACGGCAACTCCTTACCCGTCTTTGAAAACTCCTGCAACTCAGCCTTCTTTATGTTAGCCACGGCAAAGGGGGCATCCTTAGGCGTCCTTACGCCCATGACCACAAACTCCTGAAGTTCCTCCACGTGTGCAGAGTCAAACCGTGATGCACTCTCCTGTGCTTTGACATTGCCCACACCGACAACTATCATTGTCAGTGCAGTCATGATAAATGTTTTTTTTACCATTATCCTTTTTGTTTTAGTAATACAATGTAAGGGGAAATGTTTTTGATAAGCCTGCTATCCATCCCTGCGTCGGTATTGTCCGCATCAGGTTAGAGGGTATAATCTCAGCCCACAATAGTGAGCACCCCTTGATAATCGGGTGCAAAGGTAGTAAGAAAAAGATAAAAAGCAAAAGAAAAGTGCTTTTTCTTTTGCTTTTTATCTATGGCCGCAAAATATTGCGGCGAACAAAGCGATGCCTATCTCTTGCTGCCTCGTATCATGTTTTTAATCTTGCGGTTGAGGGTGGTATTGCTGATGAGTGTCTCAATGGTCACAGGCATGCGGTACTGCCAACGGTTATAGCTGTCGTATGGTGAGTTGATCCGCTCACTATGGGCATCTTTTGCGCGACATTCATCAGACATGGCAAGCCAGTCTTGTACGGCAATCATGCAAAGCATAGACGGTGAGTTGAGGTGTCTTGCCACAATCTCTCCTGAAAGTGTGGCGGATAAGGTGCGTGGAGCCTTTCCTTCCTTCTGCAGCATTGACATATAATATCTCTGTGTGCGGTCAGTGTTTTCTTCCCACCACATCCTCATTGTCGGCATGTCATGTGTTGATATCGTGCATACGCTAAGATATGGGTTGGCTTCAAGGTGTGTGAACTCATATCCCTGAGCTTTAGGCATTGTCTGTACTTCAAGGCTTAGAATACCTAATCCGCTAAGAACGGCAGGAACGCATCCGGGTATCATGCCAAGATCTTCCGCACATACAAGGAGGTCGGTGTCGGCAATCATCTCCTCAAGGCGTCTTCTGCCAATTTGCTCCCAGAAAATATTATGACGGTCATAGAAGTAATTATTGTATATCTTCAGATATGCGTCTTTCTCCTCCTGATTGAGTAGGTTGTAAACAGAGTCATTGATTGCCCCAAGTCGTGGGTGATACTTGTCTTTCTGCCACGGGTCTTCCAAGAAAAGAACGTTGGAACACAGACGGTATAGCCCATCGCGTATCCATTGGCTGTTCTCGTCATTCTTACCACTGAAGAACGTTTGTATCTTCTTCTGTGTGTCAAACTCATGACGCAGGGAGTAGAGGTTGTATGCCTCACGGTTGAGGAATGTGTCTTTGACGTATTGCTGGTGAAGTCCGAAGAGCCGGCGCAGCAGGTCATCATTAATAAATGGCTTAAGAAACAAATCGTGACGGAAGGTTAGTCCGGCTGCTCCTATATCACTGAGAGACAGTGGCAGTGAAGGTGCAAAATGTCCCATTGAGGCAAAAAGGAAGTCGGAGGGAATCTCCCATGAGCGGAACAGTCCTACCACGTGGTCAATGCGTACGGCATCGAAATACTGTTCTATATAGTGCAAACGTTCTTTCATCCATGTCATCAGTCCCGGAGCATCCCAGTTGTAGGTGGGGAACCCCCAGTTCTGACCCGTGGAGGATGCGCTGTCTGGTGGTGTGCCCATCTGCATGTCAATATGGAAGAACTCAGGGTGTTGCCATGTCTCAACGCTGTCCCGGTAAACGCCTATAGGAAGGTCTGCTTTCAGCGCTACTCCCTTGTCATGGGCATATTGTGAGGCAGCTTTCATCTGCTTGTGCAGGTGGTATTGTGTAAAGAATATAATATCAGCTTTTCCGTTGCCAATACCTTCAGGTGAGCAGATTTTCCGGCATTGCTCCATGCTGAACAGGGCATATTGCTTCCAGTCGCTTGTCCGTGAAGTGGAGAAATGGTCACGTAAGATGCAGAATGCCGCGTATGGCACGAGCCATTGCTCATTATCCTTATAGAAGTTTTTATAATCTTCAGACAGCAGGGTCTCCTGACCATTTGCTTGGAACACCTTATTAATATAGTCGTTCTTAACTTTGTCCACGGCTATATAGTCAGAGTATTCAAGGGCGTTCAGTTCTCTGCGCTGCCTGTTGAAAACCGCCATCTCTCCTTCCTGTAGCTGCCCCAGGTCGTCTAATGAGATATAGTGAGGGTGCAGCGCATGACAGCAGATGCTATTGTAAGGATGAGAGTCAGTCCAGGTGTGAGTACTTGTGGTGTCGTTAACCGGCAGTAATTGTATTATGGATAGTCCGGTCTGTGCCGCCCAGTCGATGAGACGTCGCAGGTCTGCCAGGTCACCCACGCCGTATGACTGTTCGCTTCGTAGTGAGAACAGTGGTGTCACGATGCCTGCTGCGCGCCAGGGTCTGTTACTGACGCGTAATGGTGCGCCGTAGAGTACAATGATATCTCTGTTTTCTGTCTTAAGGTCGTATGTGGTACGGTTGTCACCTTCTTCCCACTCCTTCAGTTCGTGGGAGCTGTTGTCAACCACAACATATTTCCATTCTATCGGCATATCCACATTATCTATATTTACTGCAATAGCCCATTCATGTCTTCCTATTGGCGACATGCTGAGATATCTTGTGGGATTCCAGTTTCCTAACGCTGGGTGACTGCCTAACAGTGCCACGCTCTCTCCGTCTCTCAACTGAGGAGCTGCCACACGGAACACCGCGGTACGGTTGTATGCGGGTATGGCAATGTCGTCATTATCTGATTTGAAATGCGATAATGCGTCAATACCGGCGTCTTTACAGAAGTATGCCCTGTCTCTCCATACATCTGGAAAGATGTAGTTTCTTGATTCGTCGTAAACATATCTGCGTGGGGTCCTGTTCCATTCACGTCGGAAGACATATCCGTCAGCAGCTTCTATCTGGTAACGGTATGTGAATTCTATCGTTCTTCGCTGACGGGAGTCATGGATGGTTGTTTCAAGAGTCCAAAGTGATCCGTCTTGAGTATTCATCCTAAGGTTCTGATCACGTGTCTTGCCATCGTTATAACGCTGTCTTACCACAACGTGAACTTCCTCACCCCATGCGGTATTGTAATGTATGCTGAATTTTATTTTCATAGTAAACGGTAATCTTTATGCAAAGTTAGCAATTATTTTATTAAAACAAATCTTTTTTTGTAAATTATTCGTAATTGTGGATGATTATTAATAATTTTGCACCACAAATTATGATAATCATGGAAAAGATAAAGAGATGGTTGCCCGACGTCATTATCGTCGCGCTTTTTGCTGTTGTGTCATTTGCGTATTTCATCGGTCCTGTGTCAGAGGGTAAGATACTCTACAGACACGACTCGTCTGCCGGTGTCGGCTCAGGACAGGAGATAAAAGAATACCGCGAGCAGACCGGTGAGCAGTCCCGATGGACCAATTCACTGTTCTCCGGTATGCCCACCTATCAGATGGCACCCTCGTACAAATCGTCACAGGGTCTTGGTAAGGTTATCAACGCATATCATCTCTGGCTGCCAGATAATGTGTGGTATATCTTTGCGTACCTCTTGGGTTTTTATATCCTTCTGCGAGCCTTTGACTTCCGCCGTTCCTTGGCGGCTCTTGGTTCGGTGATATGGGCTTTCTCCTCGTATTTCTTTATCATCATCGCCGCCGGACATATATGGAAGGTGATGGCCCTGTGCTATCTGCCGCCGATGATTGCCGGTGTGGTGTTGGCCTACCGTGGCAAGTATTTGTGGGGCTTTATCGTCACAGCCATATTCGCTGCTTTTGAGGTCAATGCCAACCATGTACAGATGACCTATTATTATCTCTTTATCATTGCTTTTATGGTGATAGGATGGCTTGTGGATGCCATCAGAGAGAAGAAAATGGCTCATTTCCTCAAGGCTACGGCAGTGTGTGCTGTGGCGGGACTGGTTGGTCTGTTGGCAAATATCTCCAATCTTTACCATACCTGGGAATACACCAAAGAGTCAATGCGCGGTAAGAGCGAGCTGGTTAAGAAAGACAGTTCCAATCAGAGCAGCAGCGGTCTTGATCGTGACTATATCACCCAGTGGAGTTATGGCATCAGCGAAACCTTCACACTGCTTATTCCCAATATGAAGGGTGGCGCGTCTGTGCCGATGTCAGAGAATGAGATTGTGCAGAAGAAAGGTGACTACCAGTATCAGGGTCTTTATGAGCAGATAGGTCAGTATTGGGGAGAGCAGCCCGGTACCAGCGGACCGGTTTATGTTGGTGCTTTTGTGGTGTTCCTTTTTATCCTTGGTCTGTTCATCGTCAAGGGTTCCATTAAGTGGGCTTTACTTGCCGCTACGGTATTGTCTATATTACTCTCTTGGGGTAAGAATTTCATGCCTCTGACAGATTTCTTCATCGATTATTTCCCGATGTATTCTAAGTTCCGCACCGTAGCGTCTATTCTTGTCATTGCCGAGTTTACGATGCCTCTGCTCGCCATTATGGCATTGAAGAAATTCATTGAGGCTCCCAAACCGTTTACGGAATATAAGAAGCCGCTTATCATCACTACCTTACTGACAATTGGTCTGACGGCTCTGTTTGCAGTGATGCCTACAATGTTTGACTATGTGTCGTCATCCGAGATGAAAGCGTTGAGCCAGTTCCCGGCAGACCAGCTTAATCCTCTGCTTGCCAACCTTCGTGAGGTGAGACAGGCAATTTTTACCTCTGACTGCTGGCGTAGCATAGCCATAATCCTTATATGCTTAGGAATATTGTTTGGTATAATAGCATCCAAGGCAGACCGCAAGTATGCTGTTATATGTATTGCTGTGGTCTGTCTGATAGATATGTGGATGGTTAATAAGCGTTATCTTAACGATGGCATGTTTGTGGAGAGCACGATACGCGACACACCACAGCAGATGACAGACACGGATAAGGAGATACTCAAAGACAAATCGCTTGATTACAGGGTATTGAACTTTGCCTCCAACACGTTTAATGAGAATGAGACATCATATTATCATAAGAGCGTGGGCGGCTATCATGCAGCCAAACTGCGCCGTTATCAGGATCTGATAGAGGCATATATCTCGCCGGAGATGCAAGCTGCAATGAACGCTGTTGTAAAGGCCCAGGGTGACATGAATGTTGTTAGCGACAGCGTATGTCCTGTTATCAATATGCTGAACACCAAGTATTTCATCTTGCCAATGCAGGATGGTACCACAATGCCATTGCTTAACCCCAAGGCTTTTGGCAACGGGTGGTTTGTAGACAAGGTAAGATATGTCGCTAATGCCAATGAAGAGTTAGACGGTATTAAGAATACCGACCTGCGTCATGCCGCTGTGGCGGATAAGAGATTTGAGCTGGTATTGGGTTCCTCTCAGCAGCAGGATACCACATCCATAGTGAAGATTACATCCTATAAGCCAAATGAGTTGCATTATGATATCAGCAGCAAGAAGGGTGGAGTAGTGGTTCTCTCGGAGGTTTACTATCCAGGTTGGACAGCCACTGTGGATGGTCTGCCCGTGGAGATTGGCAGAGTTAACTATCTGTTGCGTGCAATCAATGTTAAACCAGGTAATCACAAGGTGGTGTTGGAGTTCCGTCCGTCAAGTGTAGCCACAACAGAGGCAATAGCATGGGGTGCTCTTATAGTACTTGTCCTGTCGGTATTATTCGGATTGTTTAAAATAATAAAGAAATAGTGCTAATAGAGCTAATAGTGCAATAGTGATATCAATAAGAATATAGTATTATGGAAAAGAAAAAAGACAGTTTGATAAGCAAGGATGGTGTGAGTTTCTTGGTACCGTTCATACTGGTAACATCATGTTTTGCTCTTTGGGGCTTTGCCAACGATATCACCAACCCAATGGTAAAGGCGTTCTCCAAGATCTTCCGTATGAGTGTCACCGATGGTGCTCTTGTGCAGGTGGCATTCTATGGCGGTTATTTTGCCATGGCTTTTCCAGCTGCAATGTTTATAAGAAAATATTCCTATAAGGCTGGCGTGCTGATGGGCCTTGGACTTTATGCCGTGGGAGCGTTGCTCTTCTTCCCTGCAAAGATGACGGGTTCATATTACCCCTTTCTGTTAGCATACTTTATCCTAACTTGCGGACTGTCGTTCTTAGAGACCAGCTGTAACCCATATATACTGACTATGGGCAGTGAGGAGACTTCCACTCGGAGGCTCAATCTTGCTCAGTCTTTCAATCCTATGGGTTCATTGGCGGGTATGTATGTCGCGATGTTCTTCATCCAAGCCAACCTTAATCCCCTTGACACTGCCGGTAGGGCAAAACTAAACGATGCCGAGTTTGCTGCTATGCGTGACAGCGATCTCAGTGTGCTTATTGCACCTTATTTATTTATAGGAGCTGTGATAGCGGTGATGTTTTTGGTTATCTACTTCACTAAGATGCCTAAGAATGGTGATAAGTCGAAGGACATTAACCTCCTGCCTACGTTACGCCGCCTCTTTGGCATTGCCCACTATCGTGAGGGCGTGATAGCCCAGTTCTTCTATGTCGGTGCCCAGATAATGTGCTGGACGTTCATCATCCAGTATGGCACGCGCCTGTTTATGGAGGAGGGCATGGCAGAGCGTGATGCCGAGGTGCTGTCTCAGCAGTATAACATCATAGCCATGGTGATATTCTGTCTGAGCAGGTTTATTTGTACCTTCTTCCTAAAATATGTAAAACCCGGTATGCTGCTAACGATACTCGCTATTGCCGCCGCCCTTTTCACTTGTGGTGTGATAGCCTTTACCGGACGTATGGGTATCTATTGCCTGGTGGGTATTTCCGCATGTATGTCGCTGATGTTCCCCACGATATATGGTATAGCATTGATAGGGTTAGGTGATGACGCTAAATTTGGTGCTGCAGGTCTTATTATGGCAATCCTTGGCGGTAGCGTGTTGCCTCCTCTTCAGGCTCGCATCATCGATATGGGAACTATAGGCAGTATGCCGGCGGTGAATATCTCATTTATCCTTCCGTTTATCTGCTTCCTTGTCGTGATAGCCTATGGATGGCGCACAAGCAAGAGAGAGAAAAGTTAAGAGTTAGGTTATAAGGTTATAAGGTTGTTAGGTTATAAGGTTATAAGGTTATAAGGTGAATATGTCTGGGTTATGTCAAAGCCACTGTTTTGTTAAGCATTTCTCACCTGAGACCTGAGAGCGAAGTGACCAGTTAACCTAAAAAAACTGACGAAACTGATGCTTGCGATAGTTGAGTTAAAGGATTATTACTGGTA
>JAGDAU010000153.1 GCA_017959365.1 Prevotella sp. | reverse complement strand
GTGACGGTATGGGTGGCGGTCCCGCAGGCAAGACTGCTTCCAGCATCGCTGTAAGAGAGATACTTGATTACATGGCAAATGCCAACATAAAAAGAGCTCTTCACGAAATTGTTGTAATGGCGGTCAAACAGGCAAATGTAGCTGTCTATGACATGGCACAGACTCATCAGGAAATGATGGGAATGGGTACAACATGTACCGTGCTTGTAATGAATCACGGCGAAGCGGTAATAGCACACGTAGGTGACAGCAGAGTGTATCAGCTGAGAGGTAAAAATAAGAGGTTCCGCACTTTTGACCACTCAATGGTCTTTGAACTGGTAAAACAAAATATCATTACCGAAGAACAGGCGCGCACATCAGCACAGTCAAACGTCATAACACGGGCATTAGGACTTAATGAGGATGTTGATGTTGAGATAAACACAGTGAAATACGTACGTGGAGACAGGTTTATGCTTACCACTGATGGCATACATGGTATGAGGCCGGAAGTAGAGCTGATAAAAGATGCCACAAATCACACAATGGATATTGAGGAGATTGTGGGCGAAGTGTCTGACACTGTTAATGAAATGGGTGAGAGAAAAGGAGGAGGTCATGATAATAATACCATAGTATTGATAGAGACGGAAGAGGGAGGCAAGGAGAGCTGGCTCAAAGCTCTTTGGCGAAAGATCTTTGCCGTCGCTATATTATCAACGCTCACCATTCCCACCTTGGCGCAGACCATAGAGTGGAAGATTGCCCCTGGAGAGGTGTATGACTTCTTCCAACCCTATCATGGAAATATATGGAAAGCACGCCACGGACTAAAGATGTCGCTCGTAGATATAAACAGCGGCAAACCAGTGGCACTGCGCTATGATTCCATAACCAATGTCTCTGACGGTATAGCACTCGGAATAGACAGAGAGGGAGCACGTGACAAAATCGTATCGGTTATAAATATCAGTGAGAAACGCGAACATCCTCTTAACGGAACATTTTACGCTGTAAAAGGCTCATGCTGCTCAGAAGGACTTATAGCTGTTGCTGACGGAAAAGGGATGCAAGGATACATTGACCCATCTGGCAACATTAAGATAAAATTCAAATACTCTGCCGCATGGCCTTTCTATAACGGCACAGCACGTGTTGACATAAAAAACAAGTCATCATACATAGACAAAAACGGGAAAAAAGTTAAAACCAGTTCTCGTGATGATAACGACATACTCAAAAACAAACTAAACAACATATCCACAGACGAGGTCAACAACAGTCTGATACTATATCGTGAGGGCAACAGTTACGGCTATAAGAGCAGCGACAATGTTGTGATTATGCCACAGTTTAAGTTCGCTTCGCAATTCTACAAGGATTATGCCGTGGTATGGGTAAATGACAACAAGGCTGGAGTAATTCAATTGAGCGATAATCCCATAAACATCAACACCAACACTATTAACCAGACAACAACCAAAAAAGTTGGAAAGAGGAATGTAAAAACAACCGTTAAGGTTGAGCAAATGAGTATTTCCGCTCCCAATCCACTCACAGCGAACAAACTAAGAGTAACCCAAACAGCAGATGACGAAGAAGAGAAGGATGTGGTAATTACAAAACAGGACGACAGTGAGGCATTTACTGCAGAGGTACTGCCATATAACAAAGAGGCGACAATAAAAGTATATTATGACGGACTGCTGCAAGCTGTGAAGACAATTAACAAGCCTGAGCAGGTGGAGCAAAAGGTAAGAGACCCACGTCAGGTTACCAAACCAACAGAAGAAGTAAAACCTGAGGTTAAGGCAACGCTCACAATAGGGAGCATAAGCAAGAGAGGGGCTAAAGCCGACAAAAACGATATAGAGTACATACAGGCTGTTATCGTTAACCCGTCAAACGTTACATTCGCCGGAACAGCAACGATATACGTTGACGGAACACCCTACACAACTAAACTGAGCATACTGCCAAAGAAAAGCGGTGTAGCAACAGCTTCAGTAAAAGTAACAAAAGAAAGGTTTGCGAAAGTCTATGTACAACTGTCCAACGGACAAAAGTCGGCTGTCAAGAGCATCAATCTCAAACCATTCTATTAAAAAACATAAGACAATGGCTATAATAAAGCTACAGAAAGAAGAAGAGAAGAAAAAAGGCATTTACTATGAGTTAGACACTAACGGTAAACGTCTTGGAGAAGGTGGCATGGGTATCGTCTATTTAGGAAAACGATATGCTTCCAATGGCACCGTCACACCCGTGGCAATCAAGGAACTGAAAATAAAAGACTCCGAAATAATAGAAAGAGCACGCCGCGAAGCTGGCATACAACTCAACAATGAGCATCTGGTGCGTATGTATGGCATGATAGAGGTGGAGCATGATGACGCATTGCTCACCAGCGATTATTACGTTATCAGCGAGTATGTGGAGGGCGTGATGTTAGACGATGTACTTGAGGGTAAACTGAAAAACAGAGACGGTGTAGTATTCCCCAAAGTGAAAGAATTCTACGACAATTATGAAGAGGATCGTAATGGTACAGCAACAAAAGTCATCAAGAGCATTCTCTCTGGAGTAATGGCTCTACACGATGCCGGATACATACACCGAGACATTGATCCCACCAACATCATGCTAACATCAGAGGGCAAGATCAAGCTAATTGATTTCGGTATAGCTAAAAAACTCGAAAGCATACAAAGCCAGAAATCTGAGCTTACGACACCTGGACAATTTATAGGCAAGGCTGAGTATGCCGCACCAGAGCTCATCCTGGGTGACACTCGCAACCAGAATTTCTATACCGACATATACGCCATAGGCATACTGTATTATCAACTCATTGTAGGTCATGTGCCTTTTCAAGGCGCTAAATATGAGGTTATAGAAGACCAGCTGCGCAAACGGGTTCCTCTAAAAGACATCAGCTCTTGGCAAATACGCGACATCATACGCAAAGCAACGGAGAAGAAACAAGGTGACCGCTACGCATCATCAGCACTCTTCCGTGCGGCGATAGACAATATTATTGTACCTGAGCCAAAGAAGATTAACTACCGTCTCATTGGCAGTATTGCTGCTGCCATTGTCATTATAGGTCTCGTAATCGCACTCGTGAGCGGCAATAAGAGCGAAGGGGATAAAGGAAATGTTGCAGTTGCAGATACTGTTGCAAAGAAAGATACCATAGACCTCTACAAATTATATCTTAATAACCTTAACTCAGCTATTGAGGACAGCATCAAGAGCGGTTTCGAAGGTATGAAACGATTGGCAGAACAAGGTAATGTGGATGCAATGTACGAAGTGGGAAGCACATACGCTTTGACACTGAAAGATGATGCACTAAGCACAAAAGTAAGGAAATCGGCACTTCAATTGAAAAGCAGCATGGAGTCACCTCAACAAAACGAAAATGCCAAGAAATGGTTGTCAATGGCTATTACAAGTAGTGACTCCACACACTACAAGGCAATATATCTAATGACACCCTACCTCTACCAAGAGGGCAAAACCGAATTGAGCAAGGCTATGTGTAATAAGGCTTTAAGCCTGGCACTGAAAAAAGGGGATACGGAATATGCGAAAAGAATAGAAAACACAATAAAGACATTTAATTAATTTATCATGAAACGAATTATACTGACATTAGTACTTGTGACAATAGGCATTGTATCACAAGCACAAATAGCAAAGTGGATTTTACATCCGGAATACGACTCTGTGGAGTTGTTAGACAATGGATTGTTTAAGGTGAGGCAAGGCAAAAAATTTGGCCTTATGAGCAAAGATGACAAGAAAATCCTGGAGATAAAATACGATAGTATTGCTGATTTCAGCGAAGGTAAGGCTTTGATATTTAACACCAAGGACGAGGTTGTAGGATTTACCAATGAAGAAGGCAAGGTCACCAATATATCCGGTAACGGACTACAAGTCATCAACGACTATCCATATTTCTCATGTGGACAAGTGGTGTTATATGGAGAAGGAGACTATTATTTAGTCAATGAGAAGGGTGAGTTGTCGCAGCCATACGCATACGCCCAGCCATTCTTCTATCGTAGAGCTGCTGTCAGGATATACAAAGACCTATTGAAAAAAACCGACACTTATTGGGCTTATATGAACTCCGAGAACGGGACAGTCAGTCCTATAAGAGGTTTTGACAACGATGGCATCAATTTCCTGTCATCAATATCCATGGGTAAGAGCATCGTGGCATACAAAAAGAAATTCTACGAGTATGATGTCAAAACAGGCAACACCACACTACTCGTCACCGATCCAGCAAACCCCAAAAAGACTGTTGTGACGGCACAGGGAAGTGAGGTGCAAATTGTAACCAGAGGTAGCGACAATCCGGGATATAGCGTAATGACAAAAACTGCACAATTTGAGTTTGATGAGTTTATGCGCTTACAAAAACGCAGATACAAAGGGGAAGGTGATTTTAAACTTTTTGAAATTGATGAGGAAGAACCAATAGAATACACAACCTCACTTAATGCGTATTCTGAGATAGGTGGCAGACTAAGTGGTATTTTGTTTGATAATAATGAACAGCTCCTTCCACCACAATTCAATGATGTTGGCGAGTTAAGAAATGACATGGCCGTAGTAAAACTACGCGACAAATGGGGTATTATTGAAATGGACAGAAGCAATGACTTCGTGTTCAGTATTGACGATAAAGATGGTGTAAACAGACCTATCGGTTTCCTGCACGATCATGAGACAGTGTACCTTACACTGAAGATGCCGCCATACATAAAAGCCAACCTTGCGAGTGTGGTGAATGAGGATAAGAAATGCGACATCTCTACCGTTCACAGGCAGCAGGTTGAAAATGTGGAAACTACAGCTATCACATACAAGTGTACACTTACCATACCAGAGGATATCACAGACAATCAGGAACAAGAGTTTACATACGATTTCTCTGTAAAATACGATGGGCTACAGTCGGTGAAATACCCCGTAAAGGTTAAAGAATGGTATATAAAGAATTTCAAGGTTGAAAGAACAAAGACTACTCCAAGCGGTTCATCTATCACTGTTGAGTTTACCGTTACGGAGGAAAGAGATATATCATCTGGAAACTATTTCCGTGAGGTGACAGTAGAGACAACTGATGGTAGTAGCGTTGACAGCAATCCGACAAAAATCTCTGAGACGAGTTATAAATCGCAGATTTTCGGAATAGAGGGTACTGAGGTGCCATTTGTGGTTAAAATAAAAGAGGGTAAGTGTCCAACCATTGAATACCCATTCACCCTTAGTACTAAGACAAACACTCAAACAACATCTTCCACAAGCTCTGGTCAGATACGAAGAGTGACACCTACAGCACAGCCAGCTGTTACAACCGCTCAGGAAACAAGAACCATGGATGCTACAAAAATCAATATTCGGAAACCCGGAACGGGACGCAGAAATCCTCCAAAAACAGGAAGAACTACTGTAAAGGTAACACCACCGCCAACAACAACTCCTGTGAAACCAGTACAAAAACCAGTTTGGTAACTATATACAACTATATACAATGTCAAAGGAATGGCTCTTTTTCAATATGCGCGATGAGCTGCTAAGAATTGATATTGCGCAGATAATCTACTTCCAGGCTGACGGTAATTACACATATATCGTAACCGCTGACGGCAATAAGGCTTCGATATGCATGAACCTCTCGGGTATGGAGAATGCGCTTGCCGAACGCCTAAAGGAAAAAGCACGAGTCTTTGCACGTATCGGAAAGAGCTATATTATCAACCTTAACTACGTGTACCACATCAATGTGCTCAGGAAACGGCTTGTGCTCTCCGATGAATCTTCATTTAGCTTCCCCCTTGTGGTGTCTAAAGAGGCGCTTAAGAAACTGAAAGATATAATGATAAAGGTAAAAATATAATTACTAATGGATATTATTATAGGACGTGATAAAACAACACGACGGCTGTCGTTGACATGCGGTACACAGACGAAGTGTTTCGGTACACAGGGCAGTGTGCCAGAATACGTCAGTCGCCAGCATGCCAAATTGACCATTGATGACAAAGGGGAATATACACTTACCAACCTGAACCCCCAGAACATCACATACGTCAACGGCATCAGCATAGAGCAAAAGCACATTACGGAGGATGACAAGGTGGAGCTCGGCCCCACACGATACCAGCTCAACTGGGAGTTTATCAGCCAGATGGTGCCTAAGATGATTGACATCAGCCCATTGGAGAGCGTCTGGAACGAATACCACAAAACAAAGATGAAAAACCAGATTGCCGAACGTAAATTCAATGCACTACGCTCAGCCACGGGTATTATTACCATGCTGGCAATACTATTGGGAATGGTGGGACTGCGCGGCGCATTATACTATATCCTCTATGGTCTGGCTATTGGCATTACTCTACTATTCGCTATTAAAGCATACTTGAGTTCCACAAAGCTACCCAAGCAGAATGAGGAGTTGGATAAGAAGTTCAAACAGACCTATATATGCCCGAATCCCAAATGTCAGCACTTCATGGGTTACAACAGTTTCGACGTCCTCTCACAGAACAAAAACTGCCCATATTGCAAGGCACAATATAAGAAAATTTGACAAAACCAAAGATCTCACACCCTCACGACATTTCATACAGAAACCCAGGGGGTATATACAGAACGGTGAAAAAAGCTTGCAGCACAGCAAATTACGTCGTAACTTTGCAACGTCAAAACAAAATTACTAACTTAAAAAACATACTATTATGACACAGAATGAACAGACCTATTTCGGTCAAAATCCAAGCGAACAGACAAATTTCGGTCAGAGCCAGGAAACACAATTCAATGGCGCAAGTATTGAAGAAGTCAAAAACTCAGAAAAATCACAGGCGTGGAAAGTCGCCGTTGCTGCAGGACTCGGTCTTGTTGGTGGAGCAAGCGCTGCCTTTGGTATTCCAACTATTATTGATCATTTTAAACCAGAGCCGGAGCCACAACCGGAGCCAGTACCTGTTCCGGAGCCAGGTGATGATGAGCCTGCACCAGGTGATGAGACAGAGACAAATGTTGAAAATGATGCAGCTCAAACCGCTGCTCCACGTCAGACAGTAGTTCATAACCATGTGAACCACACTCACCATCATTACCATAACACCACTGGGACACAACAGCACCAGGAGCCGGCTCCAGAGCCAACCAATGAGGTACTACCAAAATATACCATCTTCGATCATGACATCTACACATTGGAGAATGGCGGACAAATGGACGTAGCTTTCGGAGTAACAGAAAACGACCATTTCTGCGTACTATACGACACAGATCTCGACGGACTGGCAAACACTTTCTTTGAGGACAAAAACGACAGCGGTTATTTCTCTCCTGATGAGGGTATCAACCTCAGCGACAATGGCATCGTACTGAGTATGAACCACCTGCCTGGCGATCAGATAGACATTATCGTTCCTGACGAGCCAGTGATTATTGAAGACGTAGCTGTTGTAGTACCAGTTGAGGACTCTACAGCCTTCGAGGGCGACGCAGTGGTTGATGACGGCACTGTGGCAGACAGCGCACTACCCGACTATACCAACGACGCAGACTTAGGACAGGACAACAGCATGGCACAAGCTGATGACCTCGCTACCGGTGATGATTTCTCAAACGCTAACGAATATATGGCATAAGATTATGAAAAAGACTTTATTAATAGCAATGGCGCTTATAAGCAGCGCCATTGCATTCGCACACGATTTCTCAGTAAGACTGTCTGACGGACAGCAGTTGTATTTCAACATCATTAGCTTAGACAACAACTTGGTTGAGCTGACATACCCAGTGAAGATTGCCAACACAAAGCCCATCTTCTACGGCAAACTGACAGTTCCGGCAACAGTTAAATGGAATGACAAGGTATATAAGGTGGTGGCTATCGGAAAGAAAGCTTTTGTGAATGACGTAAACCTCACCGAGGTGGTATTACCATCTGGACTGGTAAAGATAGACGACTTCGCCTTTGAGGGATGCACAAACCTCAGGAGCATTATCTTCCCGGGAAACAAGGTGACATTCGGCTCAGGCACTTTCTTCCGCTGCACATCAATAGCAAATGTTACTCTTGGCAGTGACTGGACAACATTCGATATGAAGGTGTTCCGGTGGAGCGAGGACCTCGAGGAGATCAATATCCCAGCTAAGTTGGAGAAAATCACCAACCTGAAGTCTATGAAACATCTCCGTAAGATTACCGTTGACCCAAACAACAATGCGTTCACCGCCGTGGACGGAATACTATACAATAAGCCCGGAACGACGATGCTATGCTGCCCACGCAACTACGGCTACCGCTTGGATGTCCCCTACGGTGTTATGGAGATACGATGGGGTGCCTTAGGAGGCTGCAAAAACCTCAACACTGTGATTCTGCCTGCAACATTAGCATACCTCTCATACAGAGAGTTTGCAAGCCTTGAGAACCTGAGAAAAATAGTCATGAAGAGCAGCACGCCTATAATGACCGCTCAAAGTGGAACAAGACAGTGCTTCCTCCTGCAAGTTTACAACAAGAGTACTATAGACCTGTATGTTCCCAAGAATGCAGAGAAACTCTATAAGAGAAGCCTCTGCACCATAGAGGGCAACTACACAGAGATCACCACCAACCTGCCCGCAGGAATGGACAGCGACCGTGCAGTGGTACCCTACGAGGTTAAGGACAGCGAAATGTTGCACGACTGGAGCATACACGGCGAAAAAGACTTTTCAGATTTTTAAACACATAAAATAGATAAAACGTTATGAAGACAATATATAAGAAAATATCAGTAGCTCTGATTTTGAGCATTGCCACTGTAGGTACAGTAATGGCACAGCAGACTGTATCGGTGGAGAATGAGCAAGTAAACCGCCAGATAGCACAGGCTGAGGCGAGACTGAAGAGTGTGGACGCACAGCTGAAAGCTCAGCAAGCAAACCTCAACAAGACCTATAGCAATGTATCACCAGAGGTACAGGAAGAGCTTAACGACAAGGAAGACTTCAAGTATTTAGAGCTGCTATCACAGAAGCGCACCATAGAGCTTGAGATAAAAGAACTTAAGAAGAGCAAGGAGCACTATGTGATAGGCACACAGACCAGGGTGACTGGTGGTGATGCCCTAATCCGCAGCGGAGCACAAAACTCCAGCAGAATACCACCAAAGAAAAAGAAATAACAATTGAAAACAATTATTACTATGAAAACAAAGAATATATTCTGGCTTTTGATGATATGCCTTTCGTTTACCCTCACCCTGACATCTTGCGGTAGTGACGATGATGATGACAATGGAGGGGTAAACCCTAATAACAATACTGAGGTAACAGGTAAACTGGAGGGTGTATGGGAAATATATAACGGGTCCATGAACTTTATGGGGCAAAAGATAGTCATTGACAAAAACACTATGATGGACTATGTTCCTGACAATGTCACCATCTGGGACGAGACACTAAGATTCTCCGGTAACAAGGTCAACGGCGTGGACTACACTGTAAAGGATGGTTATATCTTAATAGAGGGAATGAGTATCTATGACGATGTCACAATCCATATCAAGAAACTCACTGATAAAGTGCTTGTGCTTGATGAAACAGTAAAGATGGACGGATTATCCGTAACCGTTGATCTGGAATATCATAAGAAGTAAAATGAATTGAGTTGACACACATTCCATAAACAATAAAAATAATAATAGTTATGGCAAGAAATACAGAAGAAACCATATTCAATGGCTCACTGGCAGAAGAGGTGAGGCATCTGGCAGAGCAGGCGAAAGCCCAAAAGCAGGAGCGCGCGAAAAGCCGTAAATGGCAGAAAGTAGCCATAGGAGGTGTGTCGGGAATCCTGCTCGGTTCAGGTACTGCATACGGGGGAAAACTGCTATACGAACACGTAACGGCAAGACTCAATAATGACGGCTACCCTAATGACACAAGAGAGACAGATCCGTCTGAGGTACAAGTGCTTGAAAGCGGTGTCAAGATGGTAAACGTCAGTGACAACCAATCGTTCAATGAGGCATTCAATACCGCACGCGCCAAAGTGGGACCAGGTGGGGCTTTCAACTGGCACGGTAACACCTACAGCACCTATAGGACTTCGGAATGGGACAAGATGAGCGAAGAGCAACATGATGCCTTTGCCAATCAGCTCAGAGGTGCAAGGGAAGTGGAGTTTGCACCACAAAGCACTGAAGACAATGACGGAGTGGCTGTAGCAGATGATAACGGTGGTGGCGTTACGGCAATGATAAGCGATGATGTATCTGATGACATTGCTATTGCAACCGTTGACGAGGATGCTGATGTTCAGATTGTAGGCGTTAGTTCAGATTTAGCAGAAGGAACGGTGGTAACAGTGGAGGACACTCCGTCCATAGACCATGATGTTTACGTGGTAGATCTCGACAACAGCGATTACGCCCAAGCAACTGACAACGACGGCTTGGAAGACACCTCTATGACGAATACCGAGAGTTACGACACATCCAATGATAGCCTAATGGCAAACAGTGGAGCGACAGATGTAGACCCAGTGGTACTATAATAGGCATTATCCATCTACGACTCTCTGGCATTGCCCTCATACGAATGTGATGAGGGCTATGCCGATTTGACATAATAATACAAAATCTTTGAAATCCGAGAATCTAAAATAAAAAAAATACTATTTATGCAAATCGTAAGAATACAATGTCCTAAATGCAAGGTGACACTTGATGTGAAGGACTCTACTGGAGCTGAACAAAAGACAATAGAATGTCCGCGTTGCAAAGCAAGGCTAATCGTGAAATTTAAGCAAGATAACGAAAAGACATACTATGACAGTCGGTTCAATCCGTCTACTGGTAGGCTGGATCAATCCACCCCACCACCAGCTCCACAAAAACGGGAAGAAGATCCGGGTACTAAGTTTATGAATGCAGCAAACTTCTGGCAGATGGGTAAGTTGCTCTTTGGTACAACAGTTTATCCGCTTCAACTCGGTGTCAACACCATTGGACGTAAGGCCAACACATCATCGGCATCAGTACAGATTGACACACAAGACCGTAGTATGAGCCGCTCTCACGCAGTGATAGAGGTAAGTAAACTGTATGACGGAAGGATACATACCGTCATACGTAACTCCAACAATAAAAACCCAACCTTCGTTGGAGGACAGCCTCTTATCGATGATGACCGCATAATTCTAAACAATGGTGACATTATCCAAATGGGTGAGGTAACACTCACTTTCGTACAGTGACAACGCTAAGGCGTTATCAATAAAGTAACATCCGCATACGTTTAGGAGCGTATGCGGATGTTTGTTGATGCAAAAAATTTCAAAAACACATTTGTTTCTGAATTTTCAGACATTTTAGAAAACATTACCGAAAATTTGGTTGTTTTGTTAGTTTTTCATAACTTTGCATCACACACCAATTGTGACATAAAAGGGTACGTCATATATAATCATTTTCTCAATATATGGATATAGCAAAGGCATTTGAGGTTGCTTTTAACCGTAAGCAAGAAAAGAATTGGGAGAAGATCTACGTTGTAGTGGATATTCACGATACCATATTACGGGCATGTTACGAGAATGAAGAGACCTACGACTACTATCCGTTTGCGAGGGAAGCCTTACAGCTGATGACAAGCCGTGATGATATCTGCATGATACTCTGGAGCGGATGTTATGAAGAACAATTAGCAGCATACGAAAGCCATTTTGCAGAAGACGGAATACATTTTGACTATGCTAACGAGAATCCCGAAGTGGGAAAGACGAGTTTCCAGAACTTTGAGGTGAAACTCTATTTCAATGTGGGGATTGATGATAAATTTGGTTTTGAGGCTGATACTGACTGGATTAAAGTCATTGAAGCTCTTGGAAGATTCTGATTTCATAAGTTCGCCACCAACAACGGCGTGGTCGGACGTGATTAAGCTCAAATAAAAAACTAATAATATGAAGAAGTTTTTAACATGCTTACTGGCTACTTTAGGGCTTACATCAGCTTGTGGCCAACAGGATTTCGAGAATGTAGATGTAAAGGGATTCTCTGGGCTGATAGAGGATTCTGATGTCGTACTGCTTGATGTCCGTACTGCTGCGGAATATGCAGAGGGACATATCGAGAGAGCTATCCTTATTGACCAGAAACAGAGCGATTTCGTTGAGAAAGTGAAGGCAGCAATAGCAACCGACAGAAAGATTGCTGTCTATTGCAGAAGTGGCCGTCGTTCCGCAAATGCTGCCAACAGACTGGCTGCTGAAGGCTATCGATGCGTAAATCTCCAAGGCGGTATCTTGGCTTGGAAAGAGGCTGGGATGCCTGTGACTACTGATACTTACGAGGTGGACGTGTTTAAGACCAAAAGCGGCAAGACTGTTAAGTTTCATGCCCTCGTACACGCCAGCATCAGAATTCAGTATGACGGGAAAGAAATACAGATTGACCCTGTGACCAAACTGGGAGAGAAAAATATAGACTATGCCACCATGCCCAAAGCTGACTATATCGTGGTAACCCACGAACACTTTGATCACTTCAACCAGGAGGCTATCAAGATACTGTCTGGCGAAAAGACTCGCTTCATTACTAATAAAAATTGTGCGGAAATGTTTGGTTCGGGTGAGGTGATGGCCAATGGCGATAAGATACAAATAGCCGATGACTTCACCATAGAGGCCGTTCCAGCATATAACTATACCGAAGGACACACTCAGTTCCATCCCAAAGGACGCGACAACGGCTATATCCTGACTATCGACGGCCTGAGAATCTATATTGCCGGGGACACGGAGGATATTCCAGAAATGAAATCCATCAAAGATATTGACATTGCTTTCCTACCCTGCAACCAGCCTTATACGATGACTACGGAACAACTGATAAGGGCTGCAAATATTATCAAACCCAAGGTAATGTTCCCCTATCACTACGGACAGACAGATGTGAGCGGTGTCCCCTCTCAACTCCAAAGGGAAGGCATTGACGTAAGGATCAGACACTACGAGTGATTATGTGTAGATCATCCTTATCTTTAAATCCTTTAGATTATGCCCATTAACAGAAATGCCCTGCTAAGATACAAGACAATAGACCGCATGCTGAAAGGTGGTCGTCAAGCTACGTTGGAGGAACTGATTGATGCTTGCAGTGATGCTCTTCACGATTACAACGGTTATGGTGACGTTAGTAAACGAACAATTCAGAATGACATCCAGGAGATGCGCTATTCACAGGCTCTTGGATATCATGCTCCCATTGTGGTGGTTGACCGCAAATACTACACCTATCGGGACAGGAACTATTCTATCATGCAGATGCCTGTATCCAAAGACGACCTTATGCAGTTGTCTGAAGCTGTAGGACTCCTCAAACAGATGAGCTCCTTCCAAGGCTTTAACGAAGTGGATGATGTCGTCAACAGATTGGAGGATCATGTGGCATCTATGCGCTATCAGGTAGAGCCTATTATCTTTTTGGAAAACAACAACCGGTTAAAGGGGCTGGAGTATATTACGCCCCTCCACGATGCTATCATGGCACAGAAGGTCATAAAAGTAACCTATATGACTTTCATATCCGAAGAGCCCGTTACATTCTCGTTCTCGCCGTATATATTAAAGGAGTTTCGTAACAGATGGTTTGTGTTTGGAAAACGACACGACACACCGGATAGATTTATTTTCAATCTGGCATTGGATCGCATCGAGCATATTACTGATGCACCGAAGAAGGAGAAATACAGAACGGACAAGGCTTTTCATCCTCATTCGTATTTCAAGAATATGATAGGTGTGTCAAGGGATTTCGATTCTCCTGTGGAACATATTGTATTTGAAGCGACACCTGCACAGGCACCGTATAACATCACAAAACCGTTACATGATAGCCAAAAAGTGGTTGAGAGACGGGATGATGGTAGCGTCGTTTTCAGTATCGATGTCATTGTCAACTACGAATTAGAACGTGATTTGCTTGGATTTGGTGAAGGAATCACCGTCCTATCACCTTCCTCTTTAGTAGAAAGACTGAAGGAGAGATTGAAAAAAAGCATTGAGAACTACAAGAAAATGTAGCTACACTCACTCCAATGCGCAGAGCATCTGGAGGAGGCGGTCCTGAAAGGCCCTTCCGTCGGAGGCATTGACAATACCCTGGTTGAGAATGGAGAAACAGATGATATGGCCGTTGGGGGCTTTGAAATAGCCTGCCAATGAGCTGACGCCACGTATGGTGCCCGTCTTTGCCACCACATTGGCGTATGCCGGGCCATTTTGCATACGTTTCTTCAAGGTACCGTCAACACCGGCTATTGGCATGTGCTTGTAGAGTTTCTCGTAAATCTTCTTATGACGGTAAGCATACTTGAGATATTCCACCTCCAGCTCCGCCGTAACCATGTTATAGTGCGAGAGCCCGCTACCGTCGGTGAAGGTATAATCCTCGTATGACAGCCCGAGGCGCTCTACCAACTGACGTATTGCCTCACGTGCCTGCTTCGCTGACACAGCCCCATGGGAGACAGTCTTGGCAAGATGATAGAACACTGCCTCAGCATACAGGTTGTCGCTGTTTTTCATCATTATGTTGAGCACATCGTCAAGGGAGTGTATGCGATGAGCAAGCAGGCGCGCCTGATAGGATGCGGTGAGTGTGGCGGTGTCAGCATCAACTGTTATGCCACCCTGTCTCAGCTGCTTGATAAACTCCGGCAGAAACTTACTGCTCTTGTTTACAAGCAATGGCGACAACTGCGGGTTGTCATCATCCCACATCCATCCCTCACCGAGCAACACGGGGTCCTTAAATGACATATCAGCGCATATCTTACCGCTCACACGGCTGATGCCACGCTGCTTGAGTGCATTGACAAGGGCACTCATATCATCGCTGTTAAAACACGGATCCATACCACCCACGCAATAGAGATTACCCTCTAATGTACCATCGGTGAGATGACCGTCAAAACGCAACTCTGTGACAAAGTCATGTTCCGGACCGAACACATCCATTGCCGTAACGGCTGTTATCACCTTCATCGTGGATGCCGGCTTATGCCTCTGTTGTGCATCATGGCTGTACACCTCACAGTTATCGGTGAGGTCATAAACCTTAATACCAACGGATGATGTTTTCAGCATCTTTGAGTTACGTATCATCTCATCCAATTTCTGACCAGCACGGGCAGCCCACGAGTCATCCATCGATGCTTGGCGTCTCTGGCTGTTTTCCTCAAATACGACGTCATCATATCCCTGTGCCGTAACAGTCACTGCCGGCAGTAAAAGAAATAAAAAAGCTAATATTCTTGTCATTGTGTTTTAATTCTCAACTTTCAACTCTAAACTTTCAACTCAACCCTCACTTATCATACGCATGTGCGGGATAGTCAGTGGTGAAATGCAAACCGCGGCACTCCTTACGCTCTATTGCCCAACGGGTGATGAGATAACCTACGTTAATCATATTTCTCAATTCGCAGATATCCTTGCTTGCCTTAACGCGCTTAAACAAAGCCTCCGTCTCTTCATAAAGCAAGTCAAGACGGTTCCATGCGCGGTGCAAACGCAAGTCGCTCCTTACGATACCCACATAGTTGCTCATTATCTCCCCTACCTCCTTCACGCTCTGTGTTATAAGCACCTTCTCCTCGTTGGTCATCGTACCGTCATCATTCCACTCCGGTACAGCACTATTAAAGTCATATTCATCAATATGCTCTAAGCTGTGACGCGCAGCAGTGTCTGCATACACCACTGCCTCAATGAGTGAGTTGCTTGCCAACCTATTGCCGCCATGAAGCCCCGTGCAAGAGCATTCACCCACGGCATACAGCCTCTTGATACTTGAACAGCCGTCAAGGTCCACCTTAATACCGCCACACATATAATGGGCTGCAGGACGTACAGGAATATATTCTTTGGTGATGTCTATACCTATGGTTATACACTTATGGAATATATTGGGGAAGTGCCGGCGTGTCTCATTGGGATCTTTATGGGTGACATCAAGACAGACGTGGTCGATACCGTGTTTTTTCATCTCCTTGTCAATGGCCCTTGCCACGATATCCCTTGGTGCGAGCGACAGGCGTTCGTCATATTTCTCCATGAAACTCTCTCCGTTAGGCAGCCTCAATATACCACCATACCCACGCATCGCCTCTGTGATAAGAAATGCGGGATGAGTCTCACCACGATGGTATAAAGCAGTAGGATGAAATTGCACAAACTCCATGTCTGCCACAGTGCCTTTTGCTCTGTAAACCATTGCCACACCGTCACCCGTAGCCACCACGGGGTTGGTCGTTGTCTGATACACGGCTCCGCAACCTCCTGTTGACATCACCGTCACCTTACTGAGATATGTATCTACCTTCTGAGACTTAGGATTTAGCACGTATGCTCCGAAGCACTCTATATCTGGCGTGCGACGCGTCACCTCCACCCCGAGATGGTGCTGTGTTATTATCTCTACAGCGAAATGATTTTCCTTAACGGCAATGAAAGGGTTGTTTCTCACCGCCTCCATCAGTCCGCGTTGTATCTCCGCTCCCGTATCATCTGCATGATGTAAGATACGGAACTCAGAGTGTCCTCCCTCCCTATGCAGATCAAAAGCACCCGTCTGGTCACGGTCAAACTTAACACCCCAGTTTACGAGCTCCTTTATCTGTTCTGGTGCGTTTCTCACCACCTGTTCCACAGCGGCACGGTCACTGATAAAATCACCAGCCACCATTGTGTCTTCAATGTGTTTCTCGAAGGTATCAACCTTCATATTAGTTACCGACGCCACACCTCCTTGGGCGAATGATGTATTAGCCTCGTCTAAGGATGTCTTGCATATAAGACAAATCTTTCCCTTGTGAGCTCTTGCCACCTTCAGTGCATAACTCATGCCAGCCACACCGGCACCGATAATCAGAAAATCATATTTGTATATCATGGTGAGATCTGTATATTATGTTTTATGTTTTGTGTTTTATGTTTTATGTTTTGTGTTTTGTGTTAAATAGTCTGAGCTAATCAATCGTAAATCGTAAATCGTAAATAGTCCAATAGTAAATCTTTTTTATCTTGTCAATGAGAGTTTCATGCTCAGACCGAAGTCTTGGGTTGTTGTTGGATAGCTGCTTGATGACAGCAGCGGTTTATTTGTCTGACGGTCGTAATAGAACGCCATGGTAATCATCTTTGACAGTGTATAATCCGCATTAAGCGAGAATTTAAACGCCGTATTGCCACTACTTGCCGAACTGGTCATAGATGCGATATCACGTATTATTGCGGCTTGCTTACGATAGCTGAAATCAAAACGTATGTTCAGGTCATGGTTCAGACCGTTGTTACGGCTATTGTTACGTGTGTTTGTGGCGTTCTCCGTCTCATCGGTATTTTTCTTCTTGCTCTTAACCTTACGATGATTTACGCCAAGGCCGAAGAAATTGAAGTTGTTAATCTTATATCCTAATCCCACAACCCAGTCATTACTTGTTGCCTCATTAATCTGCACACTGGTCATACTGAGGTTGAGTACCCTTGTGGTACGATACTCCAGTTTACATGTCAGGTTATTATGCAGAGTCACGTCAATGCCGAGCAAGGGCGAGAATGCCTCGTTGATACTCACGGCACTGACATTATACATACTGCTTGGGATTGGGTTTCCTGTTGTGGCGTCTGAAACAAATCCCAGACCGTTCATATACTCCTGGTATGTGCTGTAAGTACTGTATGAACCAACGGCATAAATGCTCTTGTATGAGTGATTAAGGTTGACGCTCTTGAATATGTTACGGAACAATGACAATTTCGACAATCCGCTATACTTGATAGTCCAGTTGGGCAACAGGCTTGTCAGCTTAGGGAAGATATTCAGTCCGTTACCACCCATGCTGGTATATGTTGACAAGAATGCCGGCACCATGACATCAGCGCTATATATATTTACACCACCGTTAGCCGGGTCAAAGGTGCCTCCATTAGGATATGTGGCACCTACATACTGTGCCTCCACTCTGTTTCTGAAGCCCTCTAATGACTGGCAGAATTTATCAAACGTGGCTGAGCGGTAACCGTTGTTGGCATTGCCCCTACTCTCAAATGCGCTACCAAGGCTTATTGTTGTCATCGTGAGCGTTCCGGTCTGTGTGGTAGGATTGCCTTCATACATATACTGTATGCTCTTGGCTTTTGTCTCGGTCCTGCTGGCATTGAGGTCGATTTTCAGGTCTTTTACAGGTTCTATACTAACCTTAAACTGGAAGTCCTCTGTCAGACTGCTTGTTGACGGAGTAGCCACACTATCATTATACAACAGCCAGTTATTACGTTTTGCCTTTTCAATATAGTCATCGTCAACAAAGCCAAAGGCGAAGTCAAGTCCGGGCGACATTGCCCCATATCCGCGTGTCTGTCCGAAGGCGTCGCCTATAGTTGGCATGAAGCCAGGCAAAGACATAGTGTACTGGTTTCGGTATGACACGCTGACATTTCTCACCATCATCAGTCCTCTCGCAATACACTGTGCCGTCTTATACCATCCCTTGTCTTCGAGAGGCGGTTTGGGCGTAACTGTAAGCTTAAACTTCAACACAGAGTCAGTGGTGTTATATACCTTTATCTTGTTGTCATCCACCTTCTTGTATTTTATCTTTATTGGTTTGCCATCAGCGGTCTTCGCTGTTACGATAATACGTTTGCTCTTCTTTCCATGGCTCACCACCATTGAGGTGTCAGCCTTAATGGTTATCTCCTTCTCAAAACTCTTCTGATTCTTTGGCAACGCCCGTTTCTTCTGGTCATCGTCTTGTTTCTTTTTCTTGGGGTCATCCTGTGCCTGTTCCTCTCCCTCTTTCTTTGTCTGCTCGTCTTTTTTCTTTGTCTTTGGCTGTTTCTTTTGCTGCTGCGTCGTTCTGCCCCTGCCAGCCTTATCGAAACGCTCGTTGGCTTTCTTAAGGAACGGGAATTGGTTATACAACTTCACTAAGTTAAGGGTTGAGTTAAGATTGAAGGTACGGTTGGTGGATATGGTATGTCCTAAGGATGTACCATCATCCAGTTCCGTTCCGCGCACCCAGCTGTACGTAGATGTATAGTTGGCGTCGGCATTAATCCAGTCGAAAATAGGTATCAGATTGAGCGGCAACTGATACGATGCAGTAAAGTTCTGGTTATAGTCTAATGGTGTACCAAAGTTCTTGATACTGGTCCATACAGAGTCTTTCCAAGCGTGATACTGGTCTGGATAGAGGTCTTTGTTGATTGGAGTGTATGGCTCTTCTATCTCTGCGTGTGTAGCACTGCGGAATGTCATGTGTAGCTCTTTTGTAAGATCCCAGCGGAGGGAGAAGTCTCTGTTCCACAAGAACTGCTCGCTGAATGTCAAGGGCAGCATATTGTTCTCCGTACTCTCCATGTCACGCTCCTGCAACTCATGATATACTCGCGTCATCTCGGTATTAAACGCCACATTCTGCGGCAGCCAGTTAAGGCCGAAACGCTTAAGGATGTCAAAATACTTCGACTTACTCTTTATTTTCTTGAATGGCTCAAACGGTTTATAGACAGGTGTCCAGCTATATGCCAAGGCTCCTCTCCACTGATCATCGTTCTCATATACCGTTGTCTCACCTTGTGTGTGACGATGACTATGGCTGTAGGATAGTGAGAAGTTGGCTGGGTCGTATGGCATCGGGTGACGTTTGTTCTGTATGCCTACCCTGACATTGGAGAGAGAGAAGTTTGTCGTTGTCGTCTTGGTAACGGCAATGTCCTGTATAGAGTCTCTCTCATGTGCGTCTTCCGCCGCATCAAGGGCATCATCGAGTTTCATGTCAGTGTCAAGCGGATTATACTTGGGGCTCTTTTTCTCATGTGTGACGGAGTAGTATAGCGGTGCGCTTACCTTAGCCTTATCGGGGAAGAACTTACCAAGCTCAAAATTGGTCGTCACGCTATATGTGCTGAAATTATCCTTAGAGCGTTCTGCCACACCTTCTTCTATGCCGCCGAAGCCCTCTGTCACGTACTTACCCGTAACATTCACCGTACCAAAGTCAGACAGTTGCAAATTGAGTTTTGCCTGAGCCGCCCAACCACCGGAGTTATCATAGTCTAAGAGTCGCAGCTCATTGACCCACACCTCACCGCTCTTTGGTTCGCCGGAAAGGTTTCTCACACCGATAATCATCGTCTTCACCGCTCCCACTGTCGGATTACCCATCACGGTAACCCTATTGTTAGGTTTCTCGCTGTCATAGACGCGGTACTCCATATTATAGGATGCCTCGCCCCGTGCCTTTGCCTTGTTACGTTCCTTCTTCAGGTTTGTGAATATATCAAGGTTGATATCGAGCAAATTCTCCTCTGGCCATACAGCTGCACAACCAGCCCTGGAATAGGTGTCATAATGACCCGGTTCGGTTAGTTTAAGGGGTATCTCATACTCATAGTAGTTATTCTTGTAATCACTTCCCAAACGTATGAAGACCGCCAACTGGTTGTCTATAAGATCGGTGGTATTCTGCTCATGGGCATTAGCATGCACAAACAGCTGCAGACGCTTATACTGCCTCATGTCTATAGTAGTATTCTTATATACGGCCTTCGACTCACCCGTACTAAGATTATTCACTACAATATCCAGAGCCTGCTCATTACTCTGCACAAGCTGTGGCTGAGTGGGGTCTTGCGGACGCTGTATGCCTGGCGGCAGGGTGTAGTTTACCGGCACCTTGTCGTTATTCTCCTCTATATTGACGGCGCTGACAGCCATTCTACCGCTGTTAGACACGGAATTGGTTAGGTTCTGCTCATATATCCTCCACTCACCTCTCACAAGGTCGAGGCTACCGAAACGCATGACAATGGGTTTCTCAAAATTGGTGAGGAACATACGCATAAACCTTATACTGGTGAAGTCGTTTATTGTGCCCTCTTTGCGCTCATAGTCGTCAAGTGGTATGCGGAACTGATACCATGTACATGATTCAACGTTTCCGTTACGCAACTTGACACTGCTCTCGCGCTTGTCAACAATAAAATTCTGTCCAACCACAAGGTCCTCCGGACGTATTGACACCTTATACTGATAATACTTCTCGTATTCATTCAGCGTATAGTCCTGGTTGATATCCTCCACATCCGGGGTTGTCTTGTAAGAGGTGTCATAACTCTCATTATTACTGTCGCTGGCTGGCGAGTTACCCTGCGGGCTGTTGATAAGCTTATATCGCTTGAGGATGCTTGCCTGCTCCTGGTCCCAGTCACGTCCGCGGAAATAATGGTAGTTATCATTAGCCGGGTCAGCGAAGATAGAGTCAAACACCTCCGGCGACACCTTGCCCTGTATGGCGGAGAGGAACTCCTGATAGCTTTCAAATGTCTGCTCCTCAGCGTCGGTCAGACCGTTAAAGCCCACGTCCTGCTTCTCTCTTGAACCGCTTGTGGTTGCGAAAGCGTATGTTACCGTCGCCTGGGTCGGTATGCGTCCCCATTGGGTGGTTGTATAACTGCTTGTGCCGTCCACGGGCATACCGCTCTCATAGAATTTCTTTCCGTCACGGAGGATATCCTCGCTCATCTCACCCAGGTTAATATACAGGTCGCCACCGTATGTGCTGGCGTCACTCTGCTGATTAGTATAGATAAACGGGTCAAGGAGCCAGAACTCAATATATTCAATGTTGGCGGTCTCAAAGTCGGTGGTCTCAAGTTTGCGCATCATACCACCCCATGTGCTGCTGGGTGTTGTCAGATGGCCCCGCATATCTAAGTTGGGATTGAAATTATATGGTCCGCGCTCCTCTGGATAGAAAGCCAGATTGAGTATCTTCAGCGTACTGGTAGCGCCATTGTAACTGCTCTGGTCACGGTTGGGATACAACTCTTTCACATACACCTCTCTCACATAATGGTTACTCAGCTGGTCGAGGTCACCCTTAATGTGTCCAGGCGTGAGTGACGAACTTCTCCTGGTAAAGAGCTGGTCTATATTATACCATGCCAGACGGCTGCGGTTATATCCGCTGGCAAGGGTGGTTTTATCATTATGCTCTGGAAATAACGACGGCACACTGGAGATAATCCACGATGTAGGTGTGGATACATCAATAGTATTCTTGGTATTCTCAAAATCATCCAAATAGGAAGCATTATCCTGAGTGCCATGACTCTTGCCGGCTATAAGGTGGGCAAACTCTGCGTTGAGCGTTATATTTGATGGGGCCGTAAGATGGAGGAACGGTAACTTGTCAAGCATATTGGTAAGCCACTGACTCTCTTTCTTCCAATTAAGGTTCAAACCCCATAAAGTGTTATTCAATGGTTCAGAGCCCATCGACACCTTGGTGGTCAACGCCTGCTCTGAGAGGTGCTGGAATGTACCACCTAACTGGAAGTTCTTGGAGAAGTCATACTCCCAGTTTAAGCCTATCATCGTCTTCCGCTCCTGCTCATAGTCGGTATTGCTCTCTAATGACACGTTGACGGCGGTACCGGCGTCGATGATACTCTGATTGAGTATCGTCACCTCACCGGCGGAGTAGTCAACACTATAATCAGAACCCTCCTTAAGCGTCACACCGCCAGCGGTGACCACTACCGAGCCCTGCGGCACATTATATGCTCCGAGAGAGATGACATTGGCAGCGGTACCCTTAAACTGTCCTATGAGAATATACTTGTCTTTCTCCGCTATCTGCTTAGCCACCGTCTTGGTAGAGTCGTAGAGTTCAGTGAAAGCATACTTCTTAGCCTTTTCGGCATCAATACCGTTCTCTACCAGATAATTATACATGTATTCACCGAACGGCTCCGCCTCAGGGAAGAACACACGTCCGTTGCTTACGGTGTATCCCTCCACAAAGTCGAAATATCCGTTGCTGTGAACCTTCATGTTATTATCTAATCGGTCAGCGCCCAACAGTTTGATAATCGTCTTGTCTTTCACCTGCGGCTCTGGGATATATGTAATATACACGCCGGCGGTATCACTCTGGAACTTAACATCCAGACGGAACTTCTCTTTCTCCACGCTGGAGGCAAGATAATAAACGTTTTTCATCATCAGGTCCCAGTTACCCTGATGCGGGTTATTGCTGGTGTTCTTCAATGACTTGACAAACAACGCCTGGTTGACATCGGTGATATCTGAGGCGAACTCACCCACCTGATATGACGTTCCACCGTACGTAAACTCATACGCAACAGCCAGCACCTGGTCGGTTTGCAGGGCTGTCTTCAGAGTGATGTATCCCAACGACTTATTAACAGTATATTCCGATGAGTTGAGCAGTCGGGCGCTCTCTAATTTCTCATAGTCGTTACCACCCACAAATCCGGGCACACCGTCCAATACTGACGTTGTCTGATTAATATCACGTGCCTCAGTATAGTTATTGACAAGTGTATAATACTCACTGTTGGCGGTGTTGGCAGGAACAGACTGTCCGGTGGTTGTCCAGTTAGGATTGCTCACCTTCTCATTCTCACCCAAGTCTGTCAGCGCGACAATGTTACGCGTGTTGGATGTCGTAGCTGTTTTATTTGTAACCCATACCTCCACCCTGTTGATTGTTATACCTGTGGTGATATTGGGCAATGACTTCATGGCCCCGTCGTAGCGGTTGCGGAAATACTGCGAGAGGAAGAAATGGCGGTTTTCCTCATAATCAGCCGCATCAATCTCAAATGGTGTCAGCTGTACGCCACCCCTTGACGAGACGCTCTTGGATGATGACTTTTTCTGTGAAAACACTGTCTGCAACTTCAGTTTACCGAACTGCATATCGGTTCTGATACCAAAGAGCGTACTGGCTCCACGTACCAGAGAGTTGTTAGATGGGAATGTCACATTACCGCCCTCAACAAGTTTTATTATTTCGTCTTCCTTGCCCTCATATTTCAGTTTCAGGTTTTGGGCATCATAGTCAAAGGTGGCGTCGGTGTTATAATTGAGGTTCATGTTCACCTTGTCACCCACCTTACCATTGACATTGAGATTTATCTTCTCATCAAAGTCAAGGGTTGTTGTCTTCCTATTGCGTATAGGCAGTGACGGGTTGTCAATGTTCTTCATCGTGGCACCGAATTTCAACTCAGCAGTATCTTGAGTCTTTATTCTCACACCGCCAGGTCCGAAGATCTTCTCTGCCGGCCCAAGATCGAAGTGCATATCGGTGAAATCAAATTTCTCCTTACCTTGCAACTGCAGTATCTCGTC
>JAGDAU010000152.1 GCA_017959365.1 Prevotella sp. | reverse complement strand
TGAGCCATCAATCCATGGCCTTGTGAACTCCTCCATATCATCATTAATATCGTATGTCCATAACAGTCCGCCTTCAGGTAGCCCCTCAGCCATACATATAGCACTGTATCCACAGAAGGTACCTATCTCAAGCACGTTCTTAGGGCGAAGCATAGTGACGAGCATTTTCAACAGACAGCCCTGGATATGTCCGCTTGCCATCCTGCCATGCAGAAGGTGGATATTGGCGGCGCGCCATAAGCGATGCAGGTAGTCACTCTCTGCTGTGCTGTGTGAGAGGATGTAGTCTGTAAGGTCTGTCATGCACACATAATGATTATTCTGTCAATGCGCTGACAGCAAGCCTGTAACTATCGAGTCCGAATCCGGCAATAACACCCTTGCATGCCCCGGAAATCATTGAGTGGTGTCTGAACTCCTCACGGCTATGCACGTTTGAGATATGCACTTCTACTACTGGTGTCGTGATGGCGCGAATACAGTCGTGCAAAGCCACGCTGGTATGAGTATAAGCCCCCGCGTTGAGTACTATACCGTCATAAGAGAACCCTACTTCCTGCATCTTATCGATAATCAGTCCCTCAACGTTACTTTGATAGTATTCGATTTCTGCGTTCGGAAAAGCGCCTCGTAGTTTGGGCAGGTAGTCGTCAAAACTGTCACTGCCGTATATTCCCGGCTCCCGTTTGCCCAATAGGTTAAGGTTTGGTCCGTTGATAATAAGTATTTTCATATTTCTATATTTTACTTTCTATTTTTTCCTAGGATTATCTAGGTTATCCTAGGCATTTCTAGGTTCTCTTAGGCATTCCTAGGTATTTATTTATTTATTCTAGTTCTACGTGACTTACGTTGACTTTTTCATGCAGGAAGATCATGGCGCTGTCTTTGAATTTATCAGCATTCTCTGTGGTTAAGTATCTGCATGTACCTCCCTTTGTGCAATTATCGTCTATATCCTTGTGACGGGCGAGATATTCCTGTAGGCTATTAGCAACATACTCGCCCTGAGATACTATTCGAGCTCCTTGAGGGGCATATTTCACAATCTTTGGCATCAGCAGCGGATAGTGGGTGCATCCGAGGATGATGCAGTCGATATCAGGATCTTTACGCATGAGCTGGTCAATGCGTTTCTTGACAAAATAGTCGGCTCCCGGACTGTCTGCCTCGTTGTTTTCCACTATGGCTGCCCATAGCGGACACGCCACACCGCTCACCTTAATGTCTGGAAAGAATTTAGCTATCTCCATGTTATAGCTTTCACTTGCCACCGTACCTTCCGTAGCAAGTAGTCCTACATGGCGTGAGGTGGTGAGATTACCTATTATCTCAGCGGTAGGACGTATGATGCCCAGCACTCTGCGCTCCGGGGCGATGTTTGGCAGGTCTCGTGTCTGGATTGTTCTTAGTGCCTTTGCTGATGCTGTGTTGCATCCCAATATCACAAGATGGCATCCCATGGAAAACAGTTTTAAAACAGCTTGTCTGGTGAACTGGTACACCACTTCAAATGACCGGCTGCCATACGGTGCGCGTGCGTTGTCGCCTAAGTAGATAAAATCATACTCGGGCAGCAACTGTCGTATTCCATGAAGGATGGTAAGACCTCCATATCCCGAATCGAATATTCCTATCGGGCCAGGTGATGAAGGGAATGATGTCATGAGAAAGAGCTATTTTAGTTTGTTTATCAGTAATGCTGTGAGATCAGTGCCGTAAGCAGTGTTGATAAACGGTACGGTGTTGTTGTCGGTGTTAAGGACGAAGGCAAGACCCTGTTGCCTGCTTACCTCTGCCAATGTCTCTTTCAATTGTTGATGTAATGGCTGGTATGCGTCGTTCTCTGCTTGTTGAAGAAGCCTTTCCGCCTCTTTTTTAAACACCACATTCTTTTCTAACAACTCTTGCAACTCGGCTTGCCTCTTTTGGTATATGGATGGCGCTAATAGCTTTTGGTCCTCAATGAACTGCTCATATTTAACATTGAAGTCATCCTCACAGCGTTTCAGTTCGTCATCAAACTGCTTTCTTAGTGTCGTAATCTGCTGTCTCGCCTCATTATAACCGCTCATGGCGGTCAACACGCTGCTATAACTGAAATATCCAAAACGCAGACCACCTGTTATGTTGCCGGCATTCTGTGTCTCATCCGTTTCTTGTGCTTTCGCCACATTAGCGGTGATAAGCATTGATAGTGTGATAAGTAGCAGTATTTTCTTCATCGAGGTTGTTGTTTAAAGTTTTTCCCGTCTTCGGGCCTGTCGTTAATTAAGTAAAACAGGAGGACTTTACTTAAAGAAGTATTGTCCCCCTGTACTATCCGGACAAGACCGGTGTGTATTGTATGTTAATTACTTAAGTTTGGCCTTCACAGCGTCTGTAACGTCTGTAGAGCTTGTGCCGACATACAGAGCAGCGCCCGTCTCAAAGATATAGGTGTATCCACCTTCTTTACCAACAGCCTGGATGGCATCACGCACCTTTTGGAGTATAGGGCTAAGCTTTTCCTGCTTTGCCTTGTTGAAGTGTTGCTGGTTCTGTGTTGCAGCCTGCTGTATCTTCTCGTACATTTGCTGTAGCTCTGTCTCTTTCTCCTGTTGCTTTGTGGCGTTCAGAGTACTCTTGGTTTTATCATACTCGTCCATCTGCTTTTGCAACTCCTGCTGCATAGCCTGTATCTCTTGTTCGTATTTTTCACCCATTATCTTAAGCTCATTCTGAGCAGCTATAGCCTCTGGCAGGGTGGATAAGAGAGCCTGTGAGTCAAGGTGTCCGAACTTCTGTGCAAACATTGTGAGTGGCGCAAAGAGCGCAATCATTAAGATTAATTTCTTCATTTCTTTATATTATTTTTTAGTTTTTATTATTCTGAGTAATCTGAGCAATCTGAAAACTCTTAGTATTCTGATAATTGGGGTGCAAAGTTAATATAAAAATAGCTAATCCAAAAATTTTATGCTAAAAAACATGATTTTATCTATCAGAATAGCCCAATTTCTGGAGTACTTCATTACTGATGTCGATCTTGGGACTGCCGAATACGATACCCTGGTCGCTTGAACGGTCGATGACGAGGCTATATCCGCGCAGCTCGCTGATATCCTTAACGGCATTATATATCTCATCCTGAATAGGGGTCATCAGACTCTCACGTTTCTTAAACAGTTCGCCCTCAGCTCCGAAGTATTTTTTCTTTAAATCGCTGGCTTCCTTCTCCTTTTTCATTATCTCCTCCTGTCGTTTTGTCTTCTGTTCCTGAGACAGGAAAACAACCTCGTTCTGATAGTTCTTAAACATTGTGGCAGCCTCTGTGTTGAGTGCCTCCACCTCAGCTTGCCATTTGCGGCTCACCTGATTGAGTTGTTCATTAGCACGCTCGTATGCCGGAATGTTCTTTAGTATATACTCCATGTCAATGAGAGCGAATTTCTGGGCACTTGCCCCTATGGACATCATAGCCAGCAGGGCGATTATCATTACTTTTCTCATATTTCAATTTTTATTTGTTTGTCTATGCTGTTTGACGTTGTTCAATAGGTACTGTATATTTGTAATACGCTATTTTAACATGATTTTAGAATTCCTGACCAAGGATGAAGTGGAACTGGCTACCGCCCTTGGTACCATACACCTTGTCGAAGCCATAACCCCAGTCAATACCCATTAGTCCTACCATTGGCAGGAAGATACGTACGCCAACACCGGCAGAGCGCTTTATGTCGAAGGGGTTAAACTTGCTCACAGATGTCCAGGCGTTACCAGCCTCCAGGAAGGTCAGACCATAAATAGTGGTGTTACCGAGCATGAATGGATAGCGCAACTCTAATGACATACGGTCGTAGGCATATCCGGCTGCACCGTTAGGAGTGAGTGCACCGTTGTCATAACCACGTAGCGCTATAGTCTCCTCCGCATAGCCGTACGAATATCCGCTCATACCGTCACCACCAACGTAGAAGGTCTCAAATGGGGACTTTTTGTATTTGTTGTAGTGACCTAAGAGTCCGAACTCCACACGTGTCATGAGAACGAAGCACTTGTTGGAATTGGTGAGTGCAGTGTATGTGCGTGACTTAAACTTCCATTTGTGGTACTCAATCCAGCGGTATTTCTCCTGCTGTTCCTCATGGTATGTTGATGAGGTACGGTCGGTGGCGAGATTGGCATAGTCTTTCTTCTGGAATGACGACCATGGCGGAGTGATAGAGAGCGAGAGGTCAAACTCTGAGCCACGTCTTGGGAAGAGACTGTTGTCAGTGCTTGAGCGATTGAGTGATATGTTGAGAGCCAGATTGTTACAGTTACCATTACTAACGAGGAAGTAGTCCCAGTTCTTAAGCATATAACGGGTGTATGCCAATTGTGTGGAGAGTGTGAAATAGTCATCAGGCCATCTCAGGCGCTTACCCCATCCCACGTTTATACCAATGAGCTGTACCGATTTATCCGGGTCATAGTAGTCCTCGTAGTTGTTGTAGTAATTGTTATAGCTACCATATCCATACATGTAGTTATAATAGTTGTTCATCCAACCGGTGTTACGGTAGTAGCTTGATACGTCGGTTTGCTTAGAGTAGTATGCTCCCACGCTGAATTGTATAGGGCGCTTGCCACCAAACCAGCTGGTGCTATAGGATGTGCTGTAAGACTGGTAGTATGTACCGTTGGTTTGTGCGCTCAGTGATAATGTCTCACCATCGCCGATAGGCATTATGCCGCGATGTTCCTTGTTCTTGTTAAACAGGTTTCTCATGGAGAAGTTGTTGAGTTTTAATCCCACTTTACCAAGAATACCTGTTTGTCCCCAACCAAGTGAGAATTCTATCTGGTCGTTGCTCTTCTGTTCAAGATCCCAGTTGATGTCAACGGTGCCATCCTCATAGTTTGGCTTAATGTCGGGATTAACCTTTTCCGGGTCAAAGTGTCCCATAGATGCCAACTCACGCGCACTTCGCTGTAGTGCGTCTTTTGAGAAGAGGTCTCCTGGTTTGGTGCGCAGCTCGCGTCTCACCACATTCTCATATAGACGGTCATTACCATTGATACGTACTCTGTTGATATGAGCCTGCTGACCCTCAAAGATACGCATCTCAAGGTCAACGCTGTCACCAACGATATTAACCTCTGTTGGTTGGAGATTATAGAAGAGGTATCCGTTATTCCAGTAGTTGTTACCCACAGCATCCTCATCCTCTGACAGTCGTTTCTGCAATAGTTTTTGGTTGTACACATCACCCTTCTTCATTCCCAGCACATTACTCAGATAGTCTGTGCTGTAAACGGTGTTACCCACCCAGGTGATATTGCGTATGTAGTATTTCTGACCCTCTTCAACCTTAATATATACATTAACATGCTTATCGTCAACGTTCCATACGCTGTCTTCCAAAATCATTGCGTCACGGTATCCGTACTCATTATATTTATCAATGAGTTTTTTCTTTCCCTCGGTATAGCGCTCTGGGGTAAATTTCTTTGGTTTGAAGAAATTTCTAAATTTTCCGGCTTCATATATCTTGCCTAAAGCGCCTTTGGTGAACAGTTTACCTTTTATTTTTCCTGTTGCCAGATGGTCATTACCGACAATGATAATATCTCTTACCTTTGTTTTCTCCTTTTTGTCAACCTCGATGTCGAGTATTACCTGACCCTTGTTGGCTATATCGTCACGCTGACGTATCATTATCTCGGCATTCTTATATCCTTTGTCATCGTAGTATCTCTGCGCCAGTATCTTGGCACGGTTAATCATATTTGGTGTAATCTGGCTACCTTTCATAAGTCCGAGTTTTGCCTCAAGGTCTTCCATCTCCGATTTTTTAACACCTATATAGTTGATGGTAGAAACTCTGGGTCTGAGGGCAAGGTGTATTGTAAGATAAACCTTGTCGCCAATAATTGAGTCGGCGGCAATGCTGACATCTGAGAACAGTCCATGTTTCCAGTAGCGTTTTACGGCATTGGTGATATCGTTACCCGGAACTTCAATCTGTTGTCCGAGTGTAAGACCGGAAATACCAAGTAGTACATAGTCCTCATATCCATCCACTCCTGTAACCTCCAGTCCGCCAATCTCTAATGACATTGGGTTTCCGGCGTATGTGATATCCGGATTGATAATCCTTCTTGTTTCCTGTGCCTGCAGTTGTGTTGTCAGCGTCATTGTCGCTATGACCAATAATAGCAGTGATTTTATCTTTATATGACTCATTATATCGTTTAATGTAACATGAATTCTTAATTATCAATGATGCCTTTTTGTAAAGCATCTTTTGCTCCGTTAGTTATGCTTACATGATGGCTGTTGCTTACTTGGTGGTTTCAATGTCCTTTTCCACCTGTTCTCCTGTTTTGCCAAAACGACGCTGGCGGCTCTGGTAGTCTTCTATCGCCTTATGCAGGTCGTTCTCCATGAATGCCGGCCAGTAGGTATCGCAGAAATACAGCTCGCTGTAGGCTATCTGCCACAACAGGTAATTGCTTACTCTTATCTCACCTCCTGTTCGTATCAGTAATTCGGGGTCTGGCATGAAGGATGTGGTGAGGTGCTGGCTTATAACATCCTCTGTGATGTCCTCTGTAGCCATCTCGCCGTTTTTTATTTTTTGTGCAATCTGTTTGGTCGCATTGGTCAGTTCCCATCGTGAGGAGTAGCTCAGTGCTACTACAAGTGTCATCGACTTGTTGGCGCTTGTGCGTTCGATAGTGCCCTTCAGCTTTTCCTGTACTGCTTGCGGCAGCCTCTCCACATCGCCTATTACTTGGAATGCCACGTCGTTCTTCATGAAAATCTCGTCTTCCAATGATGTGAGTACGAGACCCATGAGCGCCGCTATCTCATCTGATGGACGGTTCCAGTTTTCTGTAGAAAAAGTATAAAGGGTGAGATATTTCACTCCGAGGCGGACACATTCTGATGTTATGCGCCTTACCGTTTCCACACCAGCCTGATGACCGTATGTGCGCTCACGCCCTTGTTCCTTTGCCCATCGTCCGTTGCCATCCATGATGATGGCGATATGCTGAGGTATTCTGTTTTTATCCATATTATTCGTCTGCGTTATGACATGTTCTGCATTTAGCCATAAAGCTATATGTCAGTGTTAATCTCAAGTCGGTGTAGCAATCGGTGTTTTTAAACAGTCCGCTGCTTGGTATGCCGTATGGGTCTTTTATACCATCGAGCTCATCACTCAGGCTAAGGTGGGCAACCCATTCCAACCCAACATTCAATCTATCCTTATATTTATATTTCACACCTATGCCTAACGGTAAATTGCCGGTGAAGACACTCTTGTCGGTTGTTTTGCAATATGTGGCGCCAATACCTCCCATGATAAATGGTGTAAGGCGTTTGGCCCCACGATAATCTTTGCCTGTGCCGTATGGCCAGAAGTTATACTCGTAAACGACACTCAGGTCACCTAATGTGTTATTGAAAGAGTATGGAGCCTCTTGTAAATCGGGGTAATAAGTTTTCACGTTTTTAGAGTCACCCTTCAGTTTGCCGTAACTTAGTGTAGCACGCAGACCCATATATGGGTTTATCAACCGTCTCACAAGTACACTTGCTAATGGTTGCATGTTTTTGGTGATGTTGCCATTGAAGTCACCCTCATAGCATACAACGCCTACTCCGGCGCCTATTTCCATGCGGTATTCCGGATCGGTTTGGCTGTTGGCTGCTGTCACCATTGCCAATAGTAATATTATGAGTGCTGCTTTCTTCATACCTTATTCTACACTTGCTTTCAAACTTTTACGTTGTGATAAAACCACTGTGTTGCTACCTATTTGTTTTTTAGGCTGTTGAGGCATCCTTTCCATGTCTGACCGCTTCCGCCGCATATAATCCACAGATAGTTGTTGCTGTCGCTGAGGATGGTGTAAATCTCATCAGGACAGTCCATTGTGGTTGGAAGTATGATGTTGTTGCTTGACTGCCATGTCAGTCCGTTGTCACGGCTGATATAAATTTTTGAGAATGCGTCCTCTTGGAAACTGCCTTGCCCGTAGCCGCCAAAGGCAAGAATGCTGTTGTTGTAAGGTGCCACAACAATGTTGTGCAGGTTTGGCAGACCATACTCGTTCTTTTGTTTGCTACCGACGAATGTCCAAATGTTGTTTTGAGTGCTATTGCCGTAATCCGAGATCTTTGTCCATACCATTGAGTTATAGTCATTGGGGTAGAGGCTGTTGTCACGGTTGCCAACCAGTGTCAGACGGTCGGAGGAGAGATTGGTATATAGTGGTTGAGAGATCATCGTTATGGCCCCTGTTGGCAGGAGGGAGTTGCTTTCGTCTATTTGGTCAATTTCAAATCCTCCTCCCACATTGTCTGTTGCCATTACTTCAATCTGTCCGCTATGTAGTGCGTATAGTTTGTTTTTGGATGCTCCTATAAGTTGATAGTTTGTCATGTCAAATGATGTGGCTGTTTCCCATGTTGCTCCGTCATCGCTACGCATCAGTTGGTTGCCGTTGATGGTCCATAGGCATCCGCCGTTTTGTGACACTATATTCTTGCATGCCTCTGGCTGAAGTGGTGTGTTAATATTGAGTTTAGTCCACATTATGTCGTTACCCAATAGTGAAGAGTATCCGTTGGTTGTGCTGCCGTCAGAGGCGTAAACGATAATATTGTTGTCTTTTTCCACAGCCTTTAGTTCCTTGGCGGTAGCAAAGGGTGTGAATGGCTCCCCATTCTCCCATATCATATAGTCCGTTGTCTCTTTGTGTACATTCAGTTTGACATCGTAGTATCTTAGGTTCTTTCCATCGTATGATGCCACAACAAACACACGTTCCACAGAGAAGTCTATGGAATCGCTTGCCCTGTAGTTATATAGTGAGTCTTTGTCAATGGCTCTCAACCCTACAGTGCCTCCGTTTTTTGCTGCTACTGTGGCAATTACTTTGCTTACGTCGGTACCGTATGGCAAGGAGTCAACGTTGTATATCTTATTGTTGATCTGGTCGATATACATTGGATATTTGCTTCCCACTACATCTTTTGTATAAACGCTGTCTGTTCCCTGTGATGATATGGTGTGCACATATTGCTTCAGTTTGCCGAGTGTGAATGTGGTAATAGCCGCGTCACTGTGTGTGGTGTAGTTTGACTCATCATCATTATGGTCGTTGAGGCACGCTGTTGTCATACATGCCATAATAGTGATAAATACTATGTTTGATAGTAATTTTCTCATTATATAATAATAGTCGTTAAATATTCAAATGCGCTAATAACTCAATTTAGCTGCAAAATTAATCAGTTTTGTGAAATAAAACGATTTTTTACCTTATTATTATATAAATTATTGGTTAATTTGTGAGTTTTTAAGGAAAAAGGCAACATGAATCACTTCATATTGCCTTTCTTTCAACGGATGCTTGTGTGCTTAAGGGCTATGACACTTAGAATGGTCGAGAGAACCAATGCGCACAGCATCAAAGTTGACTCTAAATCTAATAACATAATCTTTACCTTAAATTCTATCAAACTACTAACCTAATGAAATAATAGACTTCTGGTATTCTCACGAATGCAGAAAAGCCATGAAATAAAACTTACTTGAATTTTGTAAGTGCAAAAATATTACAAAAATGCCACCTATACAATTGTACGGGTGGCATTTTTAAAATATACTAAAATTATTTGACTTATGTCAAATTTAGAGCTGAGGACCAGCAGCTACAAGAGCCTTACCTGCCTCGTTGCCTTCATACTTGGCGAAGTTTTTGATAAATCTTGCTGCCAAGTCTTTTGCCTTCTCTTCCCACTCAGCACGGTTCTGGTAGGTGTCACGAGGATCGAGGATGCCCCAAGCCACACCGTCAAGTTCTGTTGGAACCTCAAAGTTGAAGTAAGGGATTCTCTTGGTGGGAGCCTTAAGGATGGCGCCACCCAGGATTGCGTCGATGATACCGCGGGTGTCCTTGATAGAGATACGTTTGCCGGTGCCATTCCAACCGGTGTTTACCAAGTATGCCTTGGCTCCGCTCTTCTCCATTCTCTTAACCAGTTCCTCTGCATACTTTGTGGGATGCAGCTCAAGGAAAGCCTGACCGAAGCAAGCTGAGAATGTGGGTGTCGGCTCAGTGATACCACGCTCTGTACCAGCCAGTTTAGCTGTGAAGCCAGAGAGGAAATAATACTTTGTCTGCTCTGGGTCGAGGATAGATACCGGAGGCAGCACGCCGAAAGCGTCGGCAGAGAGGAAGATGACGTTCTTTGCGGCAGGGCCAGCGCTCTTGCCGTTCACGTTCTTCACAATCTTCTCAATATGCTCGATAGGATAGCTTACGCGGG
>JAGDAU010000151.1 GCA_017959365.1 Prevotella sp. | reverse complement strand
TAACACCACCGTGCGCAAACAGCAGGAAGAGAACTTGCGCCAGCTAAAGGCTAACCGCGATGAGGCCAAGGTCAAGGCTACCCTTGATGCCCTCACCAAGGTGGTTGAGACAGGCGAAGGCAATCTGCTCGCAGCTGCCGTAGAGTGTGCCAAGGTGCGCTGTACCCTCGGCGAGATAAGTGATGCCTGCGAAAAGGTTGTAGGCAGATATAAAGCAGTAATCAGAACTATTTCAGGCGTGTATAAGTCAGAAACCAACAACGATAAGGAGTTTGAGAAAGCTTGTGAGCTTACTCAGCAGTTTGCTGATAGATTCGGTCGTCGTCCGCGTATCTATATATCTAATATGGGACAGGACGGTCACGACCGTGGAGCCAAGGTAGTGGCAACGGGCTATGCCGACTGTGGCTATGATGTCGATATGGGACCACTCTTCCAGACCCCAGCTGAGGCAGCACGTGAGGCAGTGGAGAATGATGTCAACATCATCGGCGTATCATCCCTCGCCGCAGGTCACAAGACTCTCATCCCTCAGCTCTTCGAGGAACTGAAGAAACTCGGCAGAGAAGACATTATGGTCATAGCAGGCGGAGTCATCCCTGCTCAGGACTACGACTTCCTCTATAAGGCTGGCGTAGCCGCCATCTTCGGTCCTGGCACCCCTGTCGCCAAGTCCGCTATTGAGATGATGGAAATACTTCTCAACTCATAAAAAGAAAAAAGGCAGCCAAGTGGCTGCCTTTTTTTATGCTAATGCCGCTGACAATAGCGGTATGGTAATCATCGAGAGGATGGTAGTGGTAAACGTCAACTCCGTCATCAGCGTCGTGTCCCTATTGTTAATCAGGCACAGTATGGTGCCATACGTTGCCACAGGCATGGCAATAATCACCGTGTTCACGCTCACCACATATTCGCTGAAGCCCATCATGGTAAACAGCCAGTAGAACGCAAACGGTATCAGCACCAGTCGGCACACTGACGTGGCATACACTGTAACGTTACCCAGCATCGCCCTTCCCGACAGCTGTGACATCGTTGAGCCTATGATGAGCAGGGCTCCAGGCACTGTGATGCCACCTATCATCGACAGAGGTTTGCTCACCGCCGTCGGAATGCCCGTAATGCCCAGTGCCACTATCAGCATAGACAGATATGCCGCTATCATTGGCGTGCTATACAGCACCTTCTTCTCAAACCTTCTTGTCTTGAAAATGTTAGTGAGCCCGCCCCCGTTAGCGTTAATGTTAAGGTTAACGTTCTTTATCAACATGTCGCCTATGGTAAACACATAGAACGTATTCGCCACATTCAGTATCGCTGCATAAAACACTGCCTCATAGCCAAAGATGCTCGCCACTATGGGATAGCCTATGAAGCCCACGTTGCCAAACATCAGGGCAAAGCCTATTACCCCCTCGTCGTCCTTCTTTCCCGTCAATAGCTTAGGCAGGGTAAAACTCATCACTGCCAGTATGGTGTAGGTTATAAAACTGATTATGAGCAGCGGCACTATCATGTGTCGGTCGGGCAGTGTGTCTCCCATGGTTGATGACAAGATGAGCGCAGGACACGTAATGTTCACTATCAGCGCCGAGAGTTTCTTGTCAAACTCCTCGTTCATATACCCTATCTTGCCAGCCACAAAACCGATGATGACAATCACCACCAGCGATACCATTACCTCTAAGTTCTCCATATTACCTTTTTATTTTGCGACTGCAAAGGTAGTAATTTTTTTTAAATAATCCTTCGGAGAGGTACCAGTATAAAGTTTAAAATTACGAAAATATGACGCCTGCGAAGCAAAACCAGACAGTGCACACACCTCGTTGGTCGAAATGCCAGGCTTCTCCTTCATCAGCTTTATGGCGTAATCCACACGTTTCTTGTTCACATACTCGGCAAATGACAAACCCATGATGTTCGTTATCGCCTGGTAGATATAGTCGCGGTTAGTACCCAGCCGTCGAGCCAGGTCGTTAATCCTCAGGTCGTGTATCAGATACAGTTTATCCCTTTCCATCACGCGGTCTATCTCCGTGCTCAGTTGCATCACCACTCTCTCTGTCTCAGTCTCAGCCTCTGTCTCCACAGGCTCGGAACCCGTTAGCGTTGTTTCCTCATTCTCCGCCACCAGCTCCCTGATGGTAAAATTCTGCTGATGTCCAGCATATAGCAAGATGAAAAGCAGTGAAGAGAATACTATCGAGGCAACGCCAAGCGTTTCTACCGAGTGGCTGAAATAGCTCCTGCCTATGATGTTCACCAAGAAGCTTACCAGTGCCATCACCAACATCGCCGCCACCGTGCCCCTCATCATGCGCATATTCCTTTCCTCCGTATCGGCGTAGCAGTTTTCCACCATTTTGTCAAACATCTTCAGCCTCCTATGGCCACATAATAGCACCGTCACCACTAACGCGGCAAACACCACCTTCACCGTTTTGTGCACCATAAACTGCACCCATAGCAGCGGCGAGTACCCTATATAGTGCGTGTCATATAGCTGCCTGTGGGTGAAGAACGTCAATTCCTCCTCCGTCATTACCATGTACAGCACTCCCACCGTTAAGCCCGCTATCAGGGCAGGCATTAGCATCATATACCACCACCTACTCCATTTCGCGTCCGTCGTTTCCTTCAGGTAAAGGTAAAACAGCGGATACACCGCCAAGTTAGTGACGCAATATATAGTATCCGTGATATGTAGCAACCCACACTCATGGTTGAAATACACGAAGTGACACATATACAGCAGTGTCGCCGCAAAGCCAAACACCATCATTCTCATCTTAGCCATAGAGCCTTGCCTGCACCAGTCCATACACAACACGATGGTCCAGAACAGGCACACCCCCATAGGCAACGAAGTTATGAGATAATAAATCATGTTGCAAATATACAAATAAAAACCCAAACGCACCCTCTTTTTGTGAATTTGACAACAAATAATGTGAAAAAGGAAGTATATTGAACCTAAAATACAATAACTTTGCCCACGCAAGCCTTTCATCTAACTGGCACATTCCACCTTGATGAATAGAATAACTATTTTAATAATTAACCCAAATCATTAATTTCTAAAAACCT
>JAGDAU010000150.1 GCA_017959365.1 Prevotella sp. | reverse complement strand
TACCCAACCAGGGTGCCAGGCGCTTCTGGCGCCTGGGTCTCTCCTCCCTTCAAATCGTGGTGCAAAGGTAATGTATATTATCAAAATAAAAGAAACATAAAGACAAAATAACAATAAAAATGGGATTTTATTTTGTGTTTCGCTCAATTATCAGTAACTTTGCAGCTTATTTTAAAAGTATAAGATAAATAACGACAAACAGATATGGATAAAAACACTATTATCGGATTTTTGCTTATTGCCGCAGTGCTAATAGGATACAGCTGGTATAGCCAGCCGTCACAAGAGCAGGTGGCAGAGATGCAGAAACAACAGGATTCTATCGCTAAGGCAAAACAGAAAGAAGAAAAGAAGAAACAACAACAAGCCAAGGCGGAGAAGGAACAGAAAGAAGAGGCGAAAGCCGACACCACAGCACTCTTCCACGCTGCCTTGACAGGCAACGGCAGCAACGTGGTGCTGAAAAACGACAAGGTGGAGCTCACAATGTCAACAAAGGGTGGCGTGGTCAGAAAGGCTGTCATCAAAGGATACAAAGACCGTAAAGGCAGCAAAGACCTGACACTGTTTGACGAGAAAGACCAAAACCTTAATTTCATCCTCTCAACAAAAGACTCCAATATCGAGACTCAGGACATGGTGTTCACCCCATCCGAGCAGACAGACTCAACAGTAACATTCACCGCCACAGACAGCGACAGAAAACTGACACTCAAATACCGCTTAGGTAAAGACTATCTGCTTCACGCCTCATTGCAGACGGAAGGCATGGCAGGCCTGTTTGCGCCGGGCAGCAAATTCGTTGACGTGGTATGGAAAGACAAATGCCGGCAGCAGGAGCGGGGATTCTCCTTTGAGAACCGCTACGCCACTCTTACTTATAAGGAGCATAATGGCAGCACCGACTATCTCAGTGAGACGAGCGAGAAGAAAGACGAGCGCATTGAGGAGGCCCTCGACTGGGTGGCTTTCAAAAACCAGTTCTTCTCGGCTGTGATGATTACCAAGGGACAGTTTGCGCCAAACGCCCTAATGACAAGCATACCATTAGAGAAAAAAACAGAGTACCTGAAGGAATATGAGGCAGACCTGAAGACAGATTTCGACCCTTCAGGCAAGGAGCCGACACTATTGGAGTTTTATTTCGGTCCCAACGACTTCCGCCTCCTGCAAAGCGTAGAGGAAGAGAGTGAGTTCGGCAAAGACCTTGAACTTGAGAGGCTTGTCTATTTAGGATGGCCGTTGTTTAGGATTATCAACAGGTGGTTTACGATTTACGTCTTTGACTTCCTTACCAAAATGGGAATTCCTATGGGTATAGTGCTTATCCTCATCACACTGTTGCTAAAGGCTATCACCTTCCCGTTGGTTAAGAAGAGCTATATGAGCAGCGCTAAGATGAGGGTGCTGAAACCAAAACTTGACGCAGCCACCAAGCAATATGACAAACCGGAGGATCAGATGCAGAAACAGCAGGCTATGATGCAACTGTATTCACAGTATGGTGTCAGCCCGCTAAGCGGATGTATGCCAATGCTTATACAGATGCCTATCTGGATTGCCATGTTTAACTTCGTACCTAACGCCATACAGCTCAGGGGTGAGAAATTCCTGTGGATGGACGACCTCTCCACATTCGACCCTATCATACAGTGGTCGAAGGATATATGGCTCATAGGCGACCATCTCTCACTCACCTGTATACTCTTCTGTGCCTCCAACCTGCTCTACTCCTGGATGACGATGCGCCAGCAGCGTGACCAGATGGTTGGTCAGCAGGCTGACCAGATGAAGATGATGCAATGGATGATGTTACTTATGCCCGTGATGTTCTTCTTCATGTTTAATGAGTATTCATCAGGTCTGAACTTCTATTATTTCGTCTCACTGTTCTGTAGCGCTGCCATCATGTGGACTCTCAGAAAGACCACAAACGACGCCAAACTGCTTGAGATACTTGAGGCGAGATATAAGGAGAACAAAAACAATCCAAAGAAAAAAAGCGGCTTTGCGGCACGACTCGAGGCTATTCAGAAACAGCAGCAGGAAGAGTTGGAGCGCAGACGTAAGATGAGAGGGAAGTGATATGAAAATAGGGTTTGACAATGAAAAATATCTCCGCATACAGTCGGAGCATATTAAGGAGAGGATAGCACAGTTTGACGGCAAACTGTATCTGGAGTTAGGTGGCAAACTGTTTGATGACCACCATGCCTCACGCGTACTGCCTGGTTTCAAGCCAGACAGCAAGCTGCGTATGCTTGCACACCTACGCTCACAGCTTGAGATTGTTATTGTCATCAGTGCTGACGATATAGAGAAGAACAAAGTGCGGTCTGACCTTGGCATCACCTACGATGAGGATGTGCTACGCCTGCGCGACGAGTTTATGAGCCGTGACTTCATGGTCGGCAGCGTTGTCATTACCCATTATAATGGTCAGCATGCAGCAGACCTCTTCCGTAACCGCTTAGAAAGAATGGGCATTAAGTCGTATATCCACTATCTCATTGACGGCTATCCACATAATGTGGAACTGATAGCCTCCGACAACGGTTTCGGCAAGAACGACTATGTGGAGACAACGCAACCGCTTGTCATCGTTACGGCACCGGGACCGGGTAGCGGCAAAATGGCGGTATGCCTCAGCCAGCTGTATAATGAGAACAAAAGGGGTATAAGGGCTGGATACGCTAAGTTTGAGACTTTCCCAGTATGGAACCTGCCATTGAAGCACCCTGTAAATATCGCATACGAGGCTGCCACTACCGACCTCAACGACGTCAATATGATTGACCCATTCCATCTGGAGGCGTATGACAAGATTGCCGTCAACTACAACCGTGACATAGAGTTCTTCCCCGTTCTTAACGCTCTCTTTGAGGGTATATACGGAGACAACCCCTATAAGTCACCCACAGATATGGGGGTTAATATGGTTGGCTTCTGCATCTGCGATGACGAGGTATGTTGTCAGGCGTCACGAGAGGAGATAATACGCAGATATTATGACGCCACCAACAAGATGGCAGACGGAGCAGACAATGAGAATGAGATAAACAAAATACTCATGCTCTTCAATCAAGCCAAGATAACCACCGCCTATAGACGCGTTACCGTGGCGGCGGAGACAAGACGTGAGATGAGTGGTCACACATCATCGGCAATAGAACTCGAGGACGGCTCTATAATAACAGCAACTTCAAGCCCGCTGCTCGGTTGCAGCGCGGCACTGCTTCTAAACGCCACTAAACACCTTGCCGGCATCGCACATGAGATAAAAATAATTCCGCAGAGCGTTATCGAACCGATACAGAACACCAAGATAGAATACTTAGGAGCCAAAAACCCGCGCCTGCATACCGACGAGGTACTTGTGGCACTGTCGGTAGTGTCTGAGAACGACGACAACTGCCGGCTTGCCTTGGAACAACTTCCGAAATTACGTGGCTGTCAGGTGCACTCCACAGTTATGCTCAGTGAGGTGGACCGTAAGATCTTCAAGAAACTCGGCTGCGGTCTCACCTGCGACCCGGTAAGAAAGAAATAAAAAGCACTACCATGATTAAAAAATTATTTTACGCAGCACTGTTGTTGCTGCCGATGATGATGAACGCACAAGAACAAGAGAAAGTGAATATCGGAAAGAGCGATATCCAACTACAGTCTGACCTTATGACACCGGAGGCTCTGTGGGCTATGGGAAGGATTGCCACTGCAGTACCATCCCCAGACGGCAAGAAAGTGGTATATCAGGTGGGTTACTATAGTGTCAAGGAGAACAAGAGTCATCACACCTTATATATTATGGATGCTGACGGCTCCAACAAACAGTTGCTGACCACATCAGCGGAAAACGAGACCGACCCGGCGTGGCTTGACAATAACACCATAACATTCCTCTCAGGCGGAAGCATCTGGAGGATGGACACCAACGGGGACAACCGCTTTAAGATGTCGGACGCAGACAACATCGAGGGGTATAAGTTCTCACCAGACAGGAATAACGTAATACTGATTATCAGTATGCCATACCATGAAAGTATTCAGAAAAACCCCGACGACCTGCCGAAGGCCACTGGCAGGCTGGTAACAGACCTTAACTACCGCCACTGGGACCACTATGTGGAGGAGATAACCCACCCGTTTGTAGCACAGGTTGTCAACGGCAAGATTACAGCGGGCAAAGACATCATGGAGGGTGAGCCATACGAATGCCCCTTAGCGCCTTTCGGAGGTATCGAACAACTTGACTGGAGCACTGACTCCAAGACCATTGCCTACACCTGCCGTAAGAAGACCGGCGTTGACTATGCCATTTCCACCGACTCTGACATATTCCTTTATGACATCACTACAGGTAAGACGACAAACATCTGCAAACCAGATGGCTATAAGGCTCCGGTATCAGATCCGACAAAGACGCTGGCTGACCAAGAGGTAAATAAACAGAAGGGAGATGTCAACGTGGGCTACGATACTAACCCACAGTTCTCGCCAGACGGCAAATACATCGCATGGCTCAGTATGCGTCGCGACGGTTATGAAAGCGACCGAAACAGGCTATGTCTGTATGACCTCTCCACCGGTAAGAAAGAATATCTCACCGAGAGTTTCGACTCCAACGTGGATGACTATTGCTGGGCTGACAGCAAAGATGCCCTGATTTATTTCATTGGTGTATGGCACGGCACAGAGAATCTCTATTCTGTAACACGCAACGGCGAGGTGACACGCCTTACAGACACATGGGATGACTTCGGTTCTATCCACATGATGAACAACGGGCGCCAGTTACTTATGGAGCGTCACTGCTATACCAAGCCTGCCGACCTATATGTGGTGACACCACAGTCGAAGAAGAATAAAGAAACAACAATACAACAGGTAACCGAAGAGAACAGCCATATCCTCAACCAACTGGCAAAGCCAACCATAGAGCAACGCTGGGTGAAGACCACCGACGGCAAGGATATGATGTACTGGGTTATCCTGCCGCCACATTT
>JAGDAU010000149.1 GCA_017959365.1 Prevotella sp. | reverse complement strand
GGATGACAACAGCATCATCGACAGCATTGACGTTACCGACAACACCACACCAGCAGACACCATAGCGGCTGAGGAGACACTGACCATACAGGAGGCGATGCGCAAAGGACTGCAACTGATGAACAGCGGCAATCCCACCGAGGCGGCACAGTGGTTTGAGTATGCCGCAGGACAGGGCTCTGTACCCGCAACCTACTACTGCGGACTGCTGCGCTTCAGGGGCATGGGGATGCCACAAGACAAGAAAGAAGGACTCAATCTGCTTATGAAAGCAGCGGAACAGGGAATGCCCGCAGCTCAGCTGCTTGTGGGAAAGGCATACTATGATGGCGACGGCATTGAGCAAAACTACATACGCGCGGCGGAGCTGTTTCAGAAGGCAGCGCCATACAACGGCGACGCCCAGTGGATGCTCGGACAATGCTACCTCAACGGCAAGGGGGTGGCACGCAACTACCACTTCGCCACGCAATGGCTCGTAGAACCTTACAAAGCCAAGAAGAAAGAGTTCGGTGAACTGCTACTCAACGACAACGAAGGTCCGTTCTCACAATACCTTATGGGACTGAGAAAATACTATATCGACAAAGACTACAACTGCGCGATGGAGTGTTTCAAGAAAGCCGGGAAGGGTGACATCGAGGGGCTGACAATGCAAGGCGTGTGCCTCGCCACCAAGGATAACCCCAACCGTGACCTTAAGAAAGCCGCAGAGATACTCACCGAAGCAAGCAAAAACAGCGATGCCGCTAAATATTATCTCAGCACACTATATGCCGAGGGATTGGGAGTGGACAAAGATGAGGAGAAAGCATTAGAGCTGTTGCAAAAGGCAGCTGAGGGCGGCATAGCATACGCCCAATGCCGGTTAGCAGACAGGCTGTTCTTAGGAAACGGCGTACCACAGGACAGCGTAAGGGCTGCCAGGCTGTACCTCATGGCGGAACAACAGCACCACCTCACACAAAAAGGTGCCGCCAACCTTGCTGAATGTTACAGGAACGGCACCGAAGGCCTGCCAGACATCGAGAACGCTGAGCAACGCATCAGCCAGCTTAACAAAATAACAGACAACAAGAAACTAACAGAAGTGCTCAAAGCGCTTAAAAACTAACACACACATATTATGAAAAAGACCATTTATACCATTATCGCTGCCCTGATGATCTGCATGGGCGCACAGGCACAAAAGACATACGCGCTCTTAGTGGGACTAAGCAACTACGGCATGCAGGGGCGGGGCGACCTGGATTACTCCGCAAAGGATGCCAAGGAGATGAAAATGGTGTTCGCCAACCAGCGTAACGCTCAGGCAACACTCGTGACAAGCAAGTATGCCACACCTGAGAATATCAAACAGAAACTAAGGGTGATAAGCAAACTGGCAAAACCTCAGGATAACATTATATTCTTCTTCTCCGGACACGGAGCGCCCGGGTATGTCTATTGCTATCAGGCAGAGAAACTGACGTATGACGATATCTCTGAAGCCCTCAGCGAAGCAAAGACAAAGAACATAGCCTGCTTCATTGACGCATGCTATGCCGGAACGGCTTTTGAGTCGATTATCAATAACAGCGAGAAACCACGCAAACCCATCTTCATGCTGTCATGCAAACCTGAGGAGGTGTCGGCGGAGGTGCCTGTCGTTGACAACAGCCTCTTCTCACAAGCTTTGCTAAAAGGTATGAGGGGTATGGCAGACGCTGACGGCGACAAGAAAATCACACTGTTAGAACTCTTCAACTACGTCTATCGTGACGTGACAGCCAAAGCACCAATGTCACACAGCAAAAAGAGCCAGCACCCCATGCTGATGGGACCCACCGACCTTCACCACATGGTGATAACAAAATGGTAAATTTGATTTACGATTGGACGATTTCTTCGTGTATTATTTATTCTTGTTTTGGTACTCAGGCGGCAAAGCCGGAGTCCAATTTACTATTTACCTATTTACTATTTACTATTGATTTGTAAACGGCGATACTTCGCCGTCACCAAAACATAAAACACAAAACACAAATCAGATTATCTTATGAACCTCATGACCCTCTACCACCATAGCGGAGAAAGGACGGGCAGGACATAGATGCTCACAGGCTCCGCAACCGATACAGGCTGCCTCGTTGACTGACGGCACCATTGGTGACTCATCGTCATCCTCATTCAGGAACACCATCTCAATGGCTCCCGTAGGACAGTGACGGGCACAATTATCGCACGACACACCATCGGCAGCAAGGCAATTCTTTTTAACCCATACGGCATGACCTATCTGGATAGACGCCTTCTCGTCATGCTCAACAGAAATGATGGCACCCGTAGGACACACCTGTGAGCAACGGTTACACTCCGGGCGACAATAGCCACGCTCGTATGACATGACAGGCTGCATAAAGGTAAGCAAATCGTCATTAGGACGTAACACGGAGTTTGGACACTCCGACACACAGAGCTGGCAACCGGTACACTTACGGGCCATATTGCGGGCACTCTGGGATCCCGGAGGGGTGATAGGCGTCTGGCGGTTAGGGATTACCTTGTCTTCTATAACCACCAGTCCGCCATGCATACTCTCCTTCTCCTGAGCCAGAGCAGCGACAGACAGCAAACCGGTGGAGAGCAGGAACGAACGCTTACCGCTATCAACGGTATCACCACCGGCAGACACGTCTGCTGATGACCTTACCGACAAGGCTGCAAACGGATTTCCTGCCACATAACTTATGGCATCGTGCTTACACACGTCTAAGCAGTCACCGCAAACGACACATCGGCTATGGTCAACGGTCAGTGTCTTGTAGTCTATACATGCCGACTTACAGTTTCTGTTACACAGTCCACACTTACGGCACCTGTCCTCATCAAAGCGAATCCTAAAGACAGAGAAACGTGACAGAAGCCCCAACAGCGTACCCACAGGACATACCGTATTGCAATAGGTGCGGCCGTTACGGTAGGAAAGCACCGCTATCACCACAAGGGTTACAACAGCCACGATAAACGCATAGAGGCTCTTAAACCATACATCTACACTATAGAAAGCATAACTGTCCACACTCTCGGCAATGGATGCTAACAGATTATTGAGCAGTGCATAAAGGGGTTGGAAGAGCATTGTTACTATGCGCCCGTATGCGCTGTATGGAGCCAGCAGACGCACAACAGCAGCCAGACCTGCTAAGATTGCCACTACCATGACTATAAAAAACACATAACGCATTATAGTCTTGGCAGGAGAGTAAGTGTAGCGGTTTTTCTTTCTCCGCTTGCCTAACCATGCTATGCCATCTTGCATTACTCCTAACGGACATATCACACTGCAATAAATCCTGCCAAAAAGGAGCGTAAGCACAAGTAATATGACAATGATAACCACATTGCCAGCTAACACAGCAGGCAAAAACTGCATCTTTGCCATCCATGACAGCCACCGATGGGCAGTGCCGGTGACATCAAGCAAAAGGAATGTGATAGCGGCAAAAAACACAACCGCTAAGAGTCGTCGAATAGTCTTTAGCATAGTCAAGTCTTGAGTTATTTTATAATTATTTTTTTACATTTACTTTTACCAACAATATGCTTAACTCATACAAGAGAAGGATGGGTAAAGCGACTATCATCAAGGTAAAGGCATCGGTAGTGGGTGTTATGATAGCAGCAACGATGAACACTGCTACAATGGCATGACGACGGAAACGCCCCATGAGGGCTGCATCAACAAGGCCGAGATATGATAACAATACAGAGACCACCGGCAACTCAAAAACCAGACCAACAAGGAAAGACATCGAGAGAAAGGTGTCTGTGTATGACTGAAGAGTTAGCATATTGCCCACCATGGAGTCAACCTGATAGGATGCCAAAAACCTTAGCGAAACAGGGAAAATGATGAAATAGTTCACTAACAGCCCTATCATAAACATCAGATATGCTCCGCCACCAAGGAATATAACGCTACGACGCTCTGCTGCATACAACGCCGGTGAGATAAAGCGAAACACCTCATACACCAGATAAGGAGACACCAGCACTATGGATGCGAAAAAGGCGGTGCGCAGATGTACCATAAACTGTTCTGTTATGACGGTATTGACAAGTGTCAGGTCACTCATCTCAACACCTATCAGCCTATAAGTGACAAAATCGCCGCGAGCCGGTCCGAGCACAACACTGAACAACAGGTCTTTCATACAAAACACTACCACGGCAACCACCACAGCTGCTGTAACACACCTGACAAAAACCCAGCGAAGGTCCTCCAAGTGTTCCCAGAAAGTGGCGTTTTCACTGTTCATTCCCCGGAAGGCTGTTCACCTGTGACCTTGTCTGAAACCTTCTCCGCCTTGGATGACGACACCTCCGTGTTTGATGAAGCAGTGTCTGTGGTAACTGTCTCCTCCACCCCGTTTACTCCATCCTTAAAACTTTTCACACCCTTGCCTAACCCTTTCATCAGTTCGGGGATTTTCTTACCACCGAAAAGCAGTAGTATGACGAGAGCGATTATGACAATCTCTTGTAATCCTAAACCCATGACATAAAATGATTTTAATAGTTATAGTCAGTATCAAATCAAATTCACTTTCAACTTTCAACTTTTTTCTTTTAACTCAACTCAACTGGAGCTCTCCAGTTGAGTTATAGAATATTTTCACAATGCATAATATGCCGCAAAGATAATGATTTTTCTATAACCCACAAAATAAAAGACAAAAAAATGTGCGCACCAAGCAAGTGCACACATTTAATATATCTTTATTCAACTAAACCTTAAACCTATAATAGCATAACAGGCTTTGTTAAACTCACACCAACTAATTGTACCAAATAGATGAATCCTGACGTGGATACATGTCATTCTGATCTTCGTTGTAAACATTGTCCAACTCGTAATTCTCAAGCTCAAACAATTCACGTGTTCTCTTCATAGTTGTGCCTCCTGATTATTAATTTTGGTTAGTATTTATTATCCTGGTGCAAATATAATACAAAAAATCCAATTAGCTTATAAATTTTAAACAAAATTAATAATTTTCTTGCGATTTAACACAAAAACCAACAAAAAACACACGAAAACGAAAGAAAAATTGAAAGCAGCAAATCTATATCACTCTAAACTTTCAACATTAAACCAACAAGTTGAGCGAATGCGAAACTTGAATTAATCAGAACACAAATACCACGATGTTTTCTTGTAGGCAGCGGCAATAGAAGGAGCGATAGTGGGACCGGATGTGCTGACACCACAGCAGGTCTCAAGAGGGAAAGACTGGGAGGTGTAGGATGTATATAACCGTTTTGTGGCAGCCTTACTGACTACCAAGCGGTTTATGCAGGCTTCAAAGGCACCGCGCGCTATACCCTCTGTGTCGAAATGCTCGTAATAATCGCACAAGTCAAAAAACACATTCTGGTCATACATATCAAATGAAAACACTTCTGCTGGATCTGGTTGACCCGGATAATGCTCACGTAACTGACGGAAGATAGCTGCCATATCTGCTGTAGCCGAACAGTCAAGCACCGACACCTCACCATAAGGCATATAATAGGAACTGTAAAAACTTAAGAAAGAGGATGTCACAGCATCGGCATCCAACTGGTCGGATATAAGGTATGGATAAATGAGCTGGTAGGGCATCCCGTATGCCATCATCTCACCAACAGAACCCACTAAATAACGGGTCACGTTTCTTAACATATAGGCTGTCTCTACATTTGCCATATAGCAGTCATCAAAAAGGATATAGTCGAAAGTGATACCGGCATTGCCGATACCATCGGCTAACTGCTCTATATCCATCTGGACATCACGGGTGAGTCCGCCGATGAAACGGGTTATAGGCTCAGGAAAGCCGTTACCAACACCTACACCAAAGGCCTTCTTACGACGGATATCAAAATCTGCCCAGGCGGCACCGGGTATCCATCCCATACCATGGGCACCCACAAGCAGAGAGTAACGCTTGGTGACCGGTGGAACCAACTCCTTTACATCTGTCAGAATGCGTGTCATCGTCTGCGATGAGGTGAAGTCGAGAGATGTGTATCTACGCAGCGTGTCATGTACACACTGCTGATTATCCAACCGTATCTCATAGAGACACCCTGCGTTTACGTCCTGGGCAACAAATACCATCAGACGCTTGTTGTCAATGCCTCCGTATGTGCGTATCGCAGACTCCATGTCTTTGATATTATTCTGAAAAGCGTGGTAGAGATTGGTTGACCAGGGGAAATACATTATCACGGTATGATTGTTGGTGGGACGCTGAGGCTCTTCCTCTACGACATCGTCATGTGAGCACGCTCCACCAACAATCACGACCAAAATAGCCAACAGAAGCTGTTTTATCTTATATGTCATTAATTCAAGTTTCACATTCGTTCAACTTATTGGTTTAAAGTTTAATGTTTAAAGTTTAGAGTGAATTAGATTTTCTATTTGACGATTTCTTCGTGTATTATTTATTCTTGTTTTGGTACTCAGGCGGCAAAGCCGGAGTCCAATTTACTATTTACTATTTTCGGCATTCCGATATTCCGAGGAAATATTCAATTTTCAATCTTCAATTTACTAAGTTCCCGTCAAAACATCATCACTTTCAACTTTAAACTTTAAACTAAACTCAACTGGAGCAAGCTCCAGCTGAGTTATTATTTTACAGTCCTTAAAATCTCAGGGCGGAACTCAAAATGCATAGTATCATAATGATACCATCTGCCACCCCATATAAAACCATGCTTCTCGAATATCTTAACCAAACCAAGCGGGAAACGGTTGTTGTACTTGATATCTACCGTTTCCGACTGCGTCTTGCTGTCCCACTGCCAATAATTAGACACCGGCACGCCAACATCGATTGTCATGCCGAAGGAGTGGGCGCTCATGCGCTTGGCACCCCTCACGGTACGCCAGACGAAAGAGCCCGATGACTTAAGATACTGCTTATACTCAGGATGAGAAGCCAGCTCCCGGGCTACGGCACGCAGGCTGTCAGCGGCGCCATTGACATTGGTAAACCTCACTGTCTCGCCTATCCACTGAACCTTGACGAGACGGCTGTTAACCTCTGCAGCTGAATGACCATACATAGCCATAAACAACTTATCGCAACGGCTACGGCCGGCATCCTGACGGTAGCCGGGTTTCTCTGCATTGACATCATACGTGAAAGCGAACATATCCTCCGGGTCTGCCTCATCAAGCAGTTGCACAAACGACTTCTTCCTGCCGTCATCATAGAGTATCCTCTCACCGTTTGCCATAACGAGATAACCGTCCTTATACGCCTTTATACAGTCAGGATAGACCTCAAGCAGTATCTTCGCACCCGGAGGTATGCCGTCAGAGGCTGTGGAGTCATCAGTACTGACATCTCCAACCTTTGCCTGCTGGGTGTCTGGTCCGTCACCACCCTGTGTGTTGGCTGGAGAATCATTGTTAGCCTTACATGACATAAAGAGCATAATAAGACAAAAGGCCGCACTGAGACGAGTCAGTGCGGTTTGAAGATTAATAAATCTCATCTTTATCATTTTTTCATGTTTCGCATTCGCTCAACTTATTGGTTTAAAGTTGAATGTTTAAAGTTTACAGTGAATTAGATTTTCTATTTGACTATTGACTATTTACTATTTTCGGCATTCCGTTATTCCGAGGAAATATTCAATTTTCAATCTTCAATTTACTAAGTTCCCGTCAAAACATTATCTCTTTCAACTTTCATCTTTCAACTTTCAACTAAACTCAACTGGAGCTTGCGAAAGTTGAGTCAATCGTACTTTGAAAGGAAGCTGATATTATAGTTCTCGTAAGAGTTGAACCAACTGGAAGGTATCTCATTGTAACGAGGTGTGTACCACCACTGGCTGTTGAAATATGCCCTCAGGTTAGCATCCTTGAAACGACGTCCATGACGGGCATAGATGGCATTGAGCATAACCCTTACCTGACCACGGTCTTTGTAACGGATGTCATTATAAGTTGCCCTGCGCTCTGACAGCCAGTCATACTGTGTGCCATAGACACGTGTACCACCTGAGCGAGTTGACCTGTACTGACGGTTGGTACGCTGACCGTTACGGGGAATTGACGGCTGAGCCACGGCATCAACACTCATCATTAGAAGTACGCCCAAAACAGCCGCACCGAAAAGCTTTGATAATTTCATAGTAATCTGATTTTACGTGTCCCTGCTCCACCGGAACGTTAGTATTCTACCACAAGGCAAGGGAGCATAGACCATGGTTAGTCAGCTTGCCTCTGTTTATCAGGTGCAAATATAGCCATTATTTTCCAAACTGCAAGAAAAATAATAATAAAATTGAAAAAAATTTGTGTATTGCAAAAAAAGCAGTCCCTTTGCACCCGCATTTTGCAAATATAACATTTTTAATCGTAAAATTCATGTATTTAGATCAAGCTAAGAAACAAGAGATCTTTGGCAAGTACGGAAAGTCTAACTCTGATACCGGTTCCGCTGAGAGCCAGATAGCATTGTTCTCATACCGTATTGCCCACCTGACGGAGCACCTTAAGAAGCACCGTAAAGATCATACTACCGCAAGGTCACTGACCATGATGGTAGGTAAGCGTCGTGCCCTTCTTGATTATCTCTACGATCGCGACATCACACGCTATCGTGCTATCATCAAGGCACTCGGTCTGCGCAGATAAGCAATAGCAGACGTTTTCTTAAGAAACACTCCCCACATCCTTGTGAATGTGGGGAGCTTTTTTTATAAGATTTCCCTGAGAGGCGTCATTACAAAGTCGCGATCATACATCAACGGATGTGGAATAACCAAATCGGGTTCATTTATAGTAAGGTCATCATAGAGCAGGATATCAATGTCAATGGTACGGTCATGATATATCCCGTCCTTAGACTTCTCTCTCCTACCGAGCAGCCGCTCTATATACTGTGTCCATCGGAGCACCTCGCGCGGCGAGCACTCCGTTTTGACCATGACGACAGCGTTAAGGAAAGCATTGTCGGACTCAAAGCCCCATGGCTCTGTCTGATAACAGGCTGACTGGCGCACAACGTCGCCAAACAGCCTGTTAATGTTACTGACAGCAAGGTCGATGTATTGCTGCCGGTCACCGATATTGGAACCCAAACCGAGATAAACGGTATGTTGCATCAATCGTCAACGATAAGGAGTGAGTCACCAAAACATCCGAACTTATAACCATTCTCCACGGCAAGTTCATAACATTTCATCACATTCTCATAACCACCAAAGGCGGCTGTTGCCATGAGAAGCGTGGAGTAAGGATGATAGAAGTTGGCTATCAAGGCATTGGTCATGCCAAACTCGTAGGGAGGAAAGATAAACTTATTTGTCCAACCGGCATACTGCTTTAGCAAACCGTCAGCGCTAACAGCTGTCTCAAGAGCTTTCATCGTACTCGTTCCGATACAACAGATACGTCTGCCTGCCTGCTTGGTGGCATTGACAATGGCACAGGCCTCTGCTCCCACCTCCATCTGCTCTGACTCCATCTTATGCTTTGTGAGATCCTCAACCTCAATATTATGGAAACAGCCAAGACCACAATGGAGGGTTACAAAGGCTGTATTAATACCCATTATCTCAAGACGTTTCATCATCTCGCGGGAGAAATGCAAACCGGTAGCGGGAGCCGTTACGGCACCCTCCTTACTGGCATATACGGTCTGAAACTGTTCTGCATCCTCCTCGGTGGCATGATAGGTGTCGTCCTTGCTCTTGCGGTTATCGATAATATAACGCGGCAGCGGAGACTCACCAAGGGCAAAGAGCTCACGCTTAAACTCATCGTGCGGACAGTCGTAGAGGAAACGTAGTGTGCGGCCACGACTCGTGGTGTTGTCGATAACCTCTGCCACCATGGTGCCACTCTCATCAAAAAACAGCTTATTACCTATCCTTATCTTACGGGCTGGCTCGACAAGAACATCCCACAGACGCATCTCCTCATTAAGCTCACGCAACAGAAACACCTCTATTTTCGCATCGGTACGCTCCTTTGTGCCATAGAGACGCGCGGGGAACACCTTGGTGTTGTTGAACACAAACGTGTCATTTTCATCGAAATAGTCTAATATATTCCGAAAGTCAAGGTACACTGGTTTTTTCTTGTCTTTCTTTATCTCACCCTTACTGTTTTTCTGAAACATGTCTATCTGACCCGACTGCCTATGAAGCACCATCAGACGGGCCTCATCCCTGCGGGTAACACGAATACGCTCTTTCTTACCATCCTCATTAATGATATATCTCTCGAAATAATGAGGAAATAACGCCACCTGACTTTCAGGCATCTCAAATCCAAAAAGTGACAGTTTCCTGTGTATATGTTTTATGTTTTGTGTTTTGTGTTTTATGTTAAATAGTTCCCGTTCCCGTTAACGTTCCCGTTGGAATAGTTCCCGTTCCCGTTAACGTTCCCGTTGGAATAGTTCCCGTTCCCGTTAACGTTCCCGTTATATAACCTCTTCCATCCATTCTGCAAAATGGTCAAAGTCAACACATCTGGCAAGGGTTATCTCCCCCACCCTGGTACGGCACAGACTTGTGAGAAAGGCACCACAGCCTAACCTGCGACCTATATCACGTGCCAACGCACGGATATATGTTCCTTTACCACACACCACCCTGATGTCTATTGTCTGACGCTCCTTATCGAAGGCGGTAAGTTCTATCTCGTCAATACGGACGGCCTTGGGCTCAAGTTTAACATCCTGCCCCTTGCGCCGCATGGAATAAGCCCGCTTACCATCCACCTTAACGGCGGAATAAGATGGGGGGACCTGCTGTATGTCTCCCTCAAACTCTCGCAACACTTCCACTACTATCTGACGGGTAACGTGGGTCGCAGGCCATGTCTGGCTCACGGTGTGCTCCATGTCATAACTCGGTGTCACAGCGCCTAAACGCAGGGTGGCTGTATATTCTTTGGTGTGGGCCTGAAACTCCTCTATCCTCTTTGTCATCTTACCGGTACACATTATCAACACACCGGTGGCAAGGGGGTCGAGAGTGCCGGCATGACCAATCTTTAGTCTCTTGACACCAAGACGCTTAGACAAAAGGTATCTCACATGCGCCAACGCACCGAAACTGGACATACCGTAGGGCTTATTGACTGCAAAGACTACACCTTCCTTAAAATCCATCATCAGCCTACCCCGTATTACATCAAACTCCTGATAATGAGTATTCCACCCACTATGGCACAATATATTCCGAAATAGAGCAGTTTACCACGCTTTACTATATTGATCATCCACTTACATGCAAAACAGCCAGAGACAAAGGCAGCTATGAAACCCACTATAAGCGGCATAGCGCCTATCGAGCCGAACACATCGACTCCCTTACTGACCTTTATGCCATCAAGCAGAGCTTCGCCCAAGATGGGTGGTATAACCATCATAAACGAGAACTGTGCTAATTTATCTTATTTATTGCCAAACAACAGACCCGTGGCAATGGTTGACCCGGAACGGGACAAACCAGGCATAACGGCACATGCCTGGGCTATTCCAATGATGAATGCGTCTATGACGCTTATCTTCTCTTTCTGACGAGGTTTGGCATAATAGCTGAATGTCAAAAGGGCTGCTGTCAACAACAGCATAATCCCCACTATGAGCAGACCACTGCCGAAGATTTCCTCTACATAGTCCTTAAAGAACACTCCTACTATACCCACCGGAATCATTGAAACGATTATATTGATAACGTAGCGTGTCTCATCATTCATCCGGAACTTAAACAGACCACGGAAAATCCAGTCTATCTCCTTCCATAAAATCACCAAAGTACTCATCACCGTGGCAACATGAACCACGATATCAAAGGCCAGCTTTGCCTTGTCGTCTGCTGTGATACCAAAAAACTCCTGAAATATAGTCAGGTGACCGCTACTGCTCACCGGCAGATATTCCGTAAGACCTTGTACCAGGCCTAATATCAATGCTTGTAACCAATCCATAAGATGACTATGACTTAGGTTTCCTCATTATGGCATATACGATAGACGCAAAACCAATGAAACACACTATAGGAGCGACACGTATCCTGCGCGCGCTGAAGATATCGGGATTAAAGGCCTCTTCTGTTGACCCGGAGCCACTCATAAGCATAAAGCCAAGGAGTATGATAGCCACTCCTACACCGATAAGTATGAAATTCAACTTGTCAAAAGCGAAATCCTTCTTATCTTTCAAAGATAAATTCTTCTTATCCATCAATTTCAATTCTTAATTGTTTAATCGCCGAAGGCGACAAATATTAATTTTTTAATTATTAATCGCCGAAGGCGACAACTATTAATTATTAATTTTAATTTATTAATTTAAGATTTCCTAAATCTTATACAACTCTCCTGCCTTCATTCTAAGGAACTTATTAACCGACACATGGGTGCAGAATATCGTTATTATTATTCCCAAAAGGATAACAATACCACCTATGATAGCCAATATCTGCCATGCCAAGAAGTCAAAGAGGTCTCTCTGACTCTGATAGGCGGCGTAGATGCACGCACTTAGGAAAGCCACGGCAAGGATGCCCGATATAAGACCCTGACCTATCGCACGGCGTATGAATGGCGCACGGATAAATCCCCATGAGGCACCAACCAGTTTCATCGTATGTATAGAGAACCGACGCGAATAGACACTTAGCCTTACCGTATTGTTGATAAGCACAAAGGAGACAATGGTGAGCAAGGCAGCCACAGCAAGAAGTACCAGACCGATATACCTTATCTTCTGGTTAACCTCGTCTATGACATCTGCCTGAAAATCCACACCCATCACCTTTGGAAGACTCTTCAGCTCCTTAGTAATCCACTTCAGAGAGTCGCCATTAGCATAATTTGCCTTCATCTGCAACTCAAAGATAGGCGTGAATGGATTCTGCTCCTCAAACTCACTTGCGTCGAAACCGAAATTCGTCACACCCTCTTTCATCAGATCCTCGCTGCTGAGATATTTCACGCTGTTGATATAGCGCTTGCCTTGCAGGGTGGCTGTCATTTTGCCACTCTCCTCGTTAGCGAAATCATGCTCCATCTCCAATGAGACAACAAAGTTTTCCTTGATGTTACGCGACAGATTATATGCCGTGTAACTGAAAATCATAACCAGTCCCAAGAGGATAAGAACCATGGTAAGGCTGATACACAATGTCACACCCTGCAACCGTGATCTGCCTTTTGATTTCTTACGTTTTTTTCCCATTGTTATATTGTTAAAAACCGTTTTATCCCAATTTCGGGTGCAAAAGTAGTTAAAAAAGAATTATTAAACGACTAATTAACCACTATTAACGATTTACACATTGAAGATTTTTCTTGCGGTTTCAGTTGTCGTACGGGCGACATCCTCTGACGACACTCCGTAAACATCAGCAAGACGGTCTATTATATAAGGAATATAGCTGCTGTCGTTGCGCTTGCCGCGCATGGGAACAGGTGCCATATAGGGCGAGTCGGTCTCTACCACGATACGATCTATCGGCACTACGGCGGAAAGGGTATCGGGCAGATGGCTCTTCTTGAAGGTCAGCACACCTCCTATACCAAGCACAAAACGGTCAAAAGCAAGCAGTTGGAGAGCTTCGTTCACGTTTCCCGTGAAACAGTGAAACACACCTCCGCGGGTCAGACGGCTCTCATAACGGCGTATTATGGCAACCATCTCGTTTTGAGCCTTGCGACAGTGGATCATCAAAGGCAGTTGGTATTCGGCTGCCCACGCCACCTGTCTCTCAAAAGCCTCCAATTGCTCTTTCTCAAACTCCCTTGACCAATAGTAGTCAAGGCCCACCTCGCCTATCGCTATATATCTCATTCCTGATGAAGCCTCCGCTCCACTCGCGATATTCTCTTTCAGACGCTGCTCCATGATATCAAGTATCGAGGAGTAATCATCCTTAACATCCTCAGGATGAAGCCCTATCATCGGATATAGAAAGCCAGGATAACGGCGACACACGTCATCAACGGTTTGCAGCGAACTGAGGTTTATGCCAGGGACATACACCTGGAGCGCTCCAGCCTCGCGTATGCGCTTCACCACATCGGCTAAGTCATCACGAAACTCCTCACCATCCAAATGAGCATGGGTATCGATGTACATGTAAATTAAGAATTAAAAAATCAAGTTTCGCATTCGCTCAACTTATTGGTTTAAAGTTTAATGTTTAAAGTTTAGAGTGAATTAGATTTTCTATTTGACTATTGACTATTTACTATTTTCGGCATTCCGTTATTCCGAGGAAATATTCAATTTTCAATCTTCAATTTACTAAGTTCCCGTCAAAACATTATCACTTTCATCTTTCATCTTTCAACTTTCAACTAAACTCAACTGAAGCTTGCGAAAGTTGAGTTATAAATTGTCGCTGCGCAATTAAAGATTGAGAATCATCTGTCACGCCTGAGCATCTGATCGGTATAGAGACGCAGATCCTGTTTACGCTCATCCACCACGCTGACCATGTCAAGCTGTTTCCTTGCCTCTGTGAAATAGTAGTTTATCTTATCCTGTGCCAGACGGTCTATGCCTAACTCATTGTATATCTCCGTTACCTCACGTATCTTCTGCTGAGGGTCGTAGTCTGTGGCGGAAAGCCATTTTGTCAAACGCTCTTTTTGGTTTTCATCGGCTTTGTTAAGGGCATTGATAAGCATATATGTCTTCTTGTTGCACAGGATATCGCCACCGATGGCTTTGCCAAAAACCTTTGGGTCGCCATATACGTCGAGGTAATCGTCCTGCAACTGGAATGCCAGTCCGAGTTGCTCACCAAACTTATACAGTCTCTTAGCATCTGCATCGGGAGCATCGGCAAGCAAAGCGCCCATCTCCGTGGCGCATGCGAGCAAGACACTGGTCTTAAGACGTATCATCTCGATATACTCCTCTTCCCTGACATCATCACGGGTCTCAAAATCCATATCATATTGCTGACCTTCGTCTATCTCAAGCGTCGTCTCCGAGAAGAGACGCATAACAGAGGGCAGCTTATCATCACCGCATGACATCATCTCATTGAAAGACATCAGCAGCATGGTGTCACCAGAGAGAATGGCAGTGTTGGCATCCCACTTGCGGTGAACTGTTGTCTTACCGCGTCTCACCTCGGCATTGTCCATCAGGTCGTCGTGCAGCAGTGTGGAATTATGATACATCTCCAACGCGCATGCCGTCGGAAGTATTTTTGCCACATCATCACGATACATTTTATATGTGAGCATCATCAGCGTCGGGCGTATCCTCTTGCCGCCCAACGCCATGGTATATTTCACCGGTTCATACAGACTGGCTGGCTGGCGGTCATACCGCTTCTCAGCAAAATACTTGTTTATCAGTTCTAAGATTTCTTTACTGTTCATGATGAATGGATTTTATTATTTCTACAGAAAAACCAAGACTGCAAAGGTAAGACTTTTTTCTGACACCGCAAAAAATAGAAAGAAAATTTTGCATTACGAAATATAAACATTACCTTTGCACCATTCATGCGACATTAAACATAAAACAACAAACCTATGACAAGGATATTACTTACAGCCACCGCGCTGATCTTGAGTGTAATAAATGTTCATGCTATCGACTTCAAGCGGCAGCAGGGATGGTTGGAGAGTGCATGCGCAGTATGGGCGCCCGTAAGCGGTGCATCCACATACCACGTATATTACAATGGCGAGGGTGCTGAGCAACAGCCGGCAGACGATTGCCTCGTGCGAGAATATGCCGAGGGCATGCGCGTTGACGTGCCTGGACTGAAGGCCGGCACATACACTCTCACCGTGGTAGCCACGGATGCTGACGGCAATGAGATAGACAGGGCCACGACAGACGCCATCACCGTGAAAGCACTCACACGTGAGGGATTCGCATTCACCGAAGACATCATACCGGGAGGCTATCAGATGGATGGCACGCCAAAAGCCGGAGCACGCATCATATACGTGACTGCTGCAACGGTGGATAAAGTGACATGCATGGTAAGCGATGGAAAAGGAGAGACACTGCAGACAGGACTCGCTGCCATCCTCGAAGCATACGGCAAGGGGCGCGACAAAACACCGCTCATCATACGCGTGATAGGCACCATAAAGAACACCGACTACAGCGGATTGAAAGACGGCAACTACATCAACCTGCAGGGCAGCAATGCCACTGACCGCCTATTGGAAAATGTCACCATAGAGGGTATCGGCGAGGATGCCACTCTCTACGGCTTCGGCATCTGCTTCAAGCGCACAAGGGGCATAGAGGTGCGCAACGTGGCACTCATGCTCTTCGGCGATGATGCTATATCAATGGACACCGACAACTACCACAACTGGATACACCACTGCGATTTCTTCTATGGCAAACCTGGCAGCGAAGCCGATCAGGTGAAAGGTGACGGATCGATAGACATGAAATACCGCTCCACAAGGGCCACCATAGACAACTGCCACTTCTTCGACAGCGGTAAGGTGATGGGATGGGGAGGTGCCACCAAGGAGGAGACAAACCTGCTCATCACGCTGCACCACAACTGGTTTGACCACTGCGACTCTCGCTGTCCCAGGATGAACCATATCACGGCACATATCTACAACAACTACTACGACGGCGTAAGCGTATATGGCATAGGATGCACAGAGGTGTCTAATGCCTTCATTGAGGCTAACCACTTCCGAAACGTACAGCGACCTATGATGATTGCCGGACAGGGCACAGACCGCAAGTATGCAAGTGACCCCGACAAGGGCACTTTCTCCGGACAACCGGGAGGAATGAGCAAGGCATACGCCAACAAGGTGGAAGGAACCATTGAGGTGAGACTCTCTTATCAGACGGATGATGCGGAGCAGTATGACGCATGGCTGGTGAGTGAGCGCAGCGAGAAGGTGCCGGAGACAGCAGCGGCATACAAGGGTGGCCACATATACGATAATTTCGATACAGCGGAAGATATGTATGCCTCCACACCGGATAATGCCGAGCAGGTGGCTGACATCGTATGTCAGTATGCCGGACGCATGAATGGCGGTGACCTGCACTGGGCGTTCGACAATGACACCGATGACAGAGACCACAGCCTCAACACTGCCCTGAAAAGCGCAATAACCGAGTACACTACGGCGCTCATCAGGGTGCAAGGCATAGAGACCAGCGGAACAGGTACTGATCCTGATCCTGGGCCGCAACCCACACCAGGCGAGGTGACAAAGGGTGGACCCATAACGGAACTGATGAGCGATTCCAACTCTGGATTTACTTTCACCGGCAGCACATCCAACAGTAAGGGCACGGTGACCGTTGACGGCACGACATACAACACCTGTCTGAAGATGGGCTCGTCATCAAGTGTAACCTTCACCATTACAGAACCGATGATTATGACGCTCTATTTTGCAGCATCAGAGAACAAGCGCATCAGCGTGACAAACCTCGGTGAGCTGACCATCCCGACATCAAATGTCATCACCGCTACCCTACCTGAGGCCGGCACATACACCATCGTGCGCACCTCGGGCGAGTCATACCTGTACTACATAGCCCTCTCACCCATCAACGACATCACGGGCATAAAGGACATAACGACCGACAGCCAGCAGCCACCGGTCACCTACAACCTCGCTGGCCAGCGTGTCTCACCGACCCACCGAGGCATCATCATCCAAAACGGAAAGAAAATCTTACGAAAGTAGTTGGGCTCTCTTTAAACATCATGTGCTTTTCTGCTTCAAAGAAACACATAACACTCATATCATATCTTGAATATTATAGGGATGGTAAATTGCGTCTTGACGGCTTTACCGTGCATGCGGGCAGGTGACCACTTGGGCATGAGACGCACTACGCGGAGGGCTTCATTGTCGAGCAGGGGATGGACAGATTTGACTATTGACTCACGGGCAATGGAGCCATCCTCATTGATATAGAAGCGCACGCGCACCTCACCCTCTATCTTCTGGCTCTTTGCCATAGGAGGATACTGCAAATTGTTGGTGAGCCATTTCGCAAACTCAAGAGCACCGCCGGGGAAGACGGGCAAGACTATCTCATCGGGTTTCTCTACCACATTGAGCGACTTGTCTATAAGCACCGGCTGAGGAGAGTTGGAGTCATTGGGTGGCACATCCTCATTAGGCAGCGAGTCGGGAACCTCTATTTTTTTCTTCTCCACCATCTTAGGCGTTTTACCTGTATTAAGCGACTTCTCCAATATCTCTGCCGCTTTAACCTCTTGAATGACCTTCGTCTTTTCAACCGGTTTAACATCATCCGTCACCACAGGGGTCTCTTCCTCTGGTGGCGGCTGACTTGCCATCTCCTTCTCTTCTTCCGCCGCAACAACTTCCTCTAAGTCACGGTCGAAATTATCCAGCAGGCTAAGGTCAAAGTCTGATGGCTGATAGTCAGACCACTCCAATGCCACGAAGCATGCGGAGAGCACAACAATCAGGGCCACAAGGAAACGTTGCGTGCGGTCTTTGGATAGCCTGTCTATTTTAATTCCTTTTTTCAAAATAAAGGTGTCTTTTTTACGTTATATATACTGTGAGAAAACATACATCTCAAAAAAACGATACAAAAATACGGCAGATATTTGAAAAAATGCATATCTTTGCAAAGAAATTATGATTATTAAATGAAAAAATATCTATTTTCTATATTATTGTCAATATTTTTCCTCTCCTCACAGGCTCAGGAGAGTCAAACAGCGTATAATTTCCTCAGACTGCCGGTAAGCGCGCATGGAGCAGCACTGGGCGGAGAGAACATCACACTTATCGAAGACGACCCGGCAATGGCTTTCGCCAACCCTGCCCTACTGGCGTCGGTAAGCGACAAAACCATTGGGCTTAACTACATGAATTATATGAGTGGAGCCAATTTCGGTAGCGTGTCATTCAACAAGATTATTAAAAAGGTTACCGTAGGCGGGGCTATTGAGTATATCGACTATGGTAAGATGAAGGAGGTTGACGCCAACAATACGCAGACAGGAGAATTTGCGGCACGTGACATCGCGGTACAGGGAATGATGAGCTACGAGCTGGCAAAGAATTTCGTGGGTGGCATAAACATGAAGTTCATCACAAGTTATATAGGTGATTATAACTCTCTGGCATTCGGTGTGGATCTCGGCATCAACTATTTTGACCCAGAGCGTGAGTGGTCGCTGTCGGCTGTTGCCAAAAACCTGGGTGGACAGTTGAAGGCATACGAGGAAGACTTTGACAAAATGCCCATTGACCTTCAGCTTGGTGTTAGCAAACGACTCTTGCACACCCCATTCAGGCTACATGCCACTTTGGGAGACCTAACTCACTGGAACTATAAGTTCATCGACCATGCCAGTGCCGGTGTGGATGTCATCTTTGAGCAATTCTGGTTGGGTGCCGGCTATAATTTCAGACGTGCCCATGAGATGAGAATCTATGGTGAGGATGATGACGAGAGCAACCACGGAGCAGGCATAACACTTGGAGCCGGTATGTCGCTTGAGCGGTTTAAGCTCAACCTGTCATACGCTAAGTATCATGTATCTTCCAATAGTTTTATGGTCAGTTTAGCATATTCACTATAATATGAACATTGAGATTGACAGTGGTAGCGGATTCTGCTTTGGAGTAACAACAGCGATAAAGAAAGCTGAGGAGGAACTTGCCAAAGGTAAGACCCTCTATTGCTTAGGCGACATAGTACACAACGGTATGGAGGTGGAACGTCTGCACGACAACGGTTTGCAGACAATTAACCATGACGATATGACCAATCTGCGCAACGCAAAGGTTCTGCTGCGCGCACATGGTGAGCCACCTACGACATACTCGTTAGCCCAAAAAAACAACATAGACATCATTGACGCCACTTGTCCGGTGGTGCTACAACTGCAAAAGAGGATTAAGCGCCAGTATGACGCCAACCCAGACGCACAGATTGTTATCTTCGGCAAGAACGGTCATGCCGAGGTCCTGGGACTGGTTGGTCAGACCGACAATAAAGCCATTGTGGTTGAGAACATGGATGACGTAAAACGGCTTGACTTCTCTCGTGATATATTCTTATATTCTCAAACGACCAAGTCGTTGGATGAGTTCAATAATATCATCGGATATATTAGGTCTCATATAAGCAAGGATGCCATATTTAAGAGTTTCGACACCATTTGCAGACAAGTGGCAAACAGGATGCCTAACATAGGGGCTTTTGCGGCACGTCACGACCTGGTGCTCTTTGTGTGCGGGAGGAAGAGCTCCAACGGCAAAGTGCTCTTTAATGAGTGCCTTAGAGTAAACGCCAACAGCCACCTTATTGAAAATCCCTCTGAGATTGACATAAGATGGCTGCGGAATATTGACTCTATTGGTATATGTGGTGCTACGAGCACACCAAAATGGCTTATGGAAGACTGCCGTGACTATATCGTCAGGACTCTGGCAGGATAGCCCTTACCTTCTCCATCAACCACTCGTTTTGTTCTGCTATAGTGAGATGACTGTTGTCTAACTCTATGGCGTCATCAGCCTTACGCAATGGTGACACCTCACGATGGCTATCTATGTAGTCACGCTCCTCCACATTACGAAGGATTTCGTCAAAGTCAGCCTCCTGACCCTTACCGAGCAATTCCTTGTAACGTCTCTCTGCGCGCACCTGGGCTGAGGCGGTAACAAAAATCTTAAGCTCTGCGTCAGGGAATACCACGGTACCGATATCACGGCCATCCATAACTACACCCTTATCCTTACCCATCTGTTGCTGCTGACGCACGAGGGCCTCTCTCACAAAACCGATAGCGGCAATGTCACTCACATGCGATGACACCTCCATGCCACGGATAAAATTCTCCACCACCTCACCATTGAGGCACGTGTCAGGACGCCCTGTCTCCTCATTCAAGATGAAACTGATTTTTATGTCATCCATTCTGTCTCTCAGTGCATCCAAGTCAACGGTCCCGTCCTCACCTATTATATTATTACGCAGGCTGTAAAGGGTCACGGCACGGTACATGGCACCTGTATCAACATATATATACCCTAACCTCTTTGCCAAGTCTTTAGCCATCGTACTCTTACCACATGACGACAGACCGTCAATCGCTATCGTAATCTTTTTCATGAAATCTTAATTTCTAATTATCAATTCTTAATCGCCAAAGGCGACAACTTTAAATTATTAATTCTTAATC
>JAGDAU010000148.1 GCA_017959365.1 Prevotella sp. | reverse complement strand
TTTATGAAAAGATTTTTACTTATTTCTTTTTTGCTGATGTGGTGTATCATAGTAAATGTGGATGCCAAGACAATACTGAAAGTATCTGATGTGGAGGTGACAGATGATAATCCAACAACGGTTGTCACTGGATCAGGGATTACTGGCACTATAACGTATGATGCCTCAAACAACATTCTGGTAATGAAAAACGCTACTATCTCTACAGGTGGTTATGCTCTCTATTGTTATGAGAATGTGAAAATCTTTATTAATGGCACTGTTACATTAAAGAATACATCTAATTCTATCCCATGTGTGGGAATGTCAGATAAAGTCTTATTGGAGTTCTATACGTCAAGTTTAGGTTCAAAACTGAATATCTCGAGTCAGAAAGATGCTGCATTAAAAATCGGTGCTTATTCAAAATGTGTCTTTACAAACTTTGACGTCAATTGTACAGGCGTTTATGGCGTAAGAGGTGATGACAATGCAAAATACGGTAAGATATACTTGCGTTCCGATGCCACATTAAAGGCAACAGGATCATCAGGCTCTATTATAAACCTGCACACTCTTGACGCTGATGTGGCTGGACCTTCTGGGACGTTTTTTAATACAGCCAAACATGGTGTTTGTACAACCGCCGGTGCCATTGTCACGTCAGAGGTGACACTCAATACCCCAACCCTTTATCCAATTTACGTGGCTGGTGAGCAGGTGACAAGCGCCAATAAGGGGGACATACGTAGTGAGTATATAAATGCCGGCAAAGTGTCTTATTATCCCTCTACAAAAGTCCTGACGGTAAATAGTGTCTATTCAAATATGACAGATGGTAAATGCAGGTTGTTAGAAAATTCTTATTGGAGTGTGGTACCATTCATATATGTATCTGATGAACAGACCATTGACATATATATGCAAGGTGATAATAAGATTTTTATGCACCAAGACAGTTTTGGTTTCCTCTACACTGGCTCCGCAAGTAACATTACCATACGTGGACAGGCTAATGGCTCTGGTGGCACAAATGCTTCATTATATGTATCCGGATGTATATACATCAATAACGACAATGCCACACTTAATATAGGTAAGGAAGGCTTTTGGACACCGGATGTGCAGCTGGCGGATTGCAAATACGGTATTTATACAAAGGGAACATTGAATTTCTATGACGCTAAAGTTTCGATAGTCAGTAATACCGGTGGGGCAATAGAGGGTACGTCGTATGTCAATTTTGACCAATGTGGTGTGGTCTATCCGTCTGACGTGTATTATGACCCAAATAAAAAGGCCTCTCTCACTTACTCTTCTTCTGGAACAACCACTCTTTCCAAGAAGATTGAAATAGAACCTGTTCAGCAGTATGGTGTGTTTGTCAATTACTCCGAGGTTCACAGCAAAAACAAAAATAATATCGTGGTGGGTGTGAAAAAAGGCAGCGTGAGGTACGATAACGCTAACTCTACACTTGTTCTTAATGGTGCTGAGATAGACGGACCGGTTGTGTTCTCTCCTAATAAGAGCAACGGAATGTCAACACTCTTTATGAAACTCTTTGGAGCAAATAAAATAACAACCGACTATATGTTAGGAGCCCTGACTACTGCCGGCAACATGTGCATACGCAACGGAAGCAGCAGCGTACGTAGCTCTCTGACATTAGAGAACACACATCAGGATCCTGTTCCGGGTGCAGCCATTGTGGTTTGGCCTAATGATGAGACAGGCTATGCTAAGTTGAGCATAGGAGATGTTGACGTTACATGTAGTTATTCCTCTGCCATCTCAGGCACCATCAACAGTGACTTGGAGATATTCAACACCAATCTGACAACCGATGAGGGAATAGACGGCTTTAAGAGCATGATGTTGGAAAACAGCTTCATCGACAGTCCGGTTAACGGCTATTACGACGAGACACAGCGGGCGTTATGCAGTGAGAACGGAACGCCTGTCAATTGGGTGTCAATAAAGGCTGGTAACGCTTATCCCGTGGCTATCAATGGAGTGCGTCTCACAAAAGATAATTACTGTGATGCCTATGCACTCGGTGTTGACCCGCAGGAGTTCAAGTACGACCCTGAGACCAAAACGCTGACACTTCATGATTTACATTTGAGCAGTACCTACGGTCTGGAGACTTTCGGTGATGTTCTTATCAACTGTGAATATGACAGTGAGATACGTTGTAATGACACGGGACTGACCGTACATTATGGCGAGGTTTTGATTACTGGTGAAGGCGAACTGAGTTTTTTGTCTTCCTCATCTGGATGTTTCCTAAACAAAGGGGCATGGCTTATCATACGTGACGCAAATGTGGCATTCGTCAGCGATTCTTACGGCTCTGCCATAGAGGGTGACACAGGGAAGAAGGCTCAGGTGCATATATTCAATTCCAATGTTATTTTGGAAGGTTCTCATGGTTATCCTATTGTTAGAAATCTGGACGAATTCTTTCTTGGCCGCTGCGAGATTGACAATGATGGTAAGGACGACTCCAACCGTGTATGGTTTGATATGGTTAGCGGAGGTTTAGTGACAGCGGGCGGTACGGAATGGGCATACGGCAGGGTCGTTATCCGTCCTACAGCACTTCTGGGCGACATCAATGGCGATGGAGAGGTGAACACCACTGATGTGACAGCGCTGTATAACGTCATCTTCGGCACCGACATCTTGACAAGCAAGAGCGTCTGCGACTTGGATAACAATGGCGAGGTTAATACGTCTGACGTGACAACCTTGTACAATATCATCTTCGGGACATATTCCAGTGGAAAATAATAAT
>JAGDAU010000147.1 GCA_017959365.1 Prevotella sp. | reverse complement strand
GTTGCTGAGTTGTATAATGTCAACGAAAACGTTGATATCTTATCCTATAGTGGCAAGGTACGGACTACAGAAGCATAAGGTGACGACACACTCCGTTGGAGCGTCTATGTTGTCACTGCTCATTACATTGATACTCGTGGCTGCCACGACAGGTGCTGTGCAGGGAGGGGAAAGACCGGGAGTGGTGTTCTGGCTTCTTTTCCTGGTGAAGTTCGTTGTGTATTGTGTGCTGCTTCTCTTCATGATACCAAGGCTTACGCGTTGGTTCCTGAGGATGTACAGCGACTCTGTGATGCAGTTTATCTTTGTCTTGGCTATCATGTTCCTCAGTGCAGCGCTGAGTGAACTGATAGGACTGGAGGGTATATTCGGAGCTTTCTTCAGTGGTTTGATACTCAACCGCTATGTGCCGCCGTTGTCTCCGCTGATGAACAGGATAGAGTTTATAGGTAACGCGATATTTATTCCTTATTTCCTTATCGGAGTGGGTATGCTGATTAACCTCAGACTGCTTTTCGAAGGGGGCGGCATTATCACTACAGTTATATGTATAGTGGTGGTGGGTACCTTGGGTAAGGCGCTGGCGGCGTATATCTCTTGCTTCGTGATGAAACTGTCTTGGTTGGCAGGACACCTGATGTTCGGCTTGACATCTGCGCATGCGGCTGCTGGCATAGCCATCGTGATGATAGGTATGAAGACACAGGTGGACAATGGGGTGTATCTCGTGGGCGACGAGATGCTAAACGGTGTCGTTGTGATGATTCTCTTTACCTGCATAATCTCAACTGTCGTTACAGACAGGGCGGCGCGACAGGTGGTGCTGCTGAGAGAGAAGGATGGCATGGATGATGGTGATGACAACGGCAAGAGAGGAAATGATGAGAAGATTCTGTTGTCGGTGAAGTATCCTGAGACGGCGGCTACGTTGCTGAATCTCGCGATACTTATGCGTAACCCGAAACTAAACAGAGGACTGATAGCCCTCAATGTGGTATATGATGACGCTGAGGCTGATGCTAACCAGCGCCGGGGCCAACAGTTGCTGGATGATATAGTGCAGCGTGCCAGTGCGGCTGATGTAAGGGTGCAGACTCAGGTGAGACTTGCTACTAATATAGGTAATGGCATTAAGCATGCCTTTAAGGAGTTTGACTGTTCTGAGGTTATATTCGGAGTGCACATGCATCCTAACTCAAGTCGTGTGTTCTGGGGCGACTTTGCGCAAAGTGTGTTTAACGGATTGTCAAGGCAGATAATAATAGCCCGTTGTATGCAACCGTTCAGTACACTGAGGGCTGTCAAGGTGGCTATACCGTCAAGGGCTGAGTTTGAACCGGGATTCTACAGATGGCTGGAGAGGTTGTGCAGGTTTGTGCAGGCTATAGGCTGTCGTATCGTGTTTAACGGCAGGGAGGATACTCTTGCCTTGGTAAGAGAGTATGTTAATGAGCAATACCAAAGCGTGAGGGGCGAGTATGTCTCTATGCCAAAGTGGGTGGGATTGATAGATTTGGCAGAGAGTACCAATGCCGATGAGATGCTTGTGGTAGTGACGGCAAGACAGGGAACAGTCTCTTATAAGGCTGCTTTGGAGTCGTTGCCGGAGGAACTGACAGAGCATTATCATGGGAAAAACCTTATGATTATCTTCCCAGATCAGTATGGACCGGCTCCTGATACCTTCACTTTTGCCACAACTTCACACCGTGAACAGTTGTCTGCTTATCATGAGCTGTTGATATGGCTTAGAAGGAAATTTACCAAGAAATAGCCTGTTTTCGTTGACTTGTATCAATTCAGCTATGGTTTTTCAAAAAAAAACCTCAAAACATTTGGTGGTTTGTGTAAAAAGCTATACCTTTGCACTCGCTTTCGCCCAAACGGGAGAAACGCAAGCGATACTTGAAAAGATTACATAAAACAGAAACTTTGTAGTAGTACGAGAAGCTTCCGGCATGTGCATATATTAATGTGTGTTTATGCCGGCAAGGGTAGAAAAAAACGAACCATCGATTCTTTTATCAAGAGGTACTTCTATAAACCGAATAGCAGAAATCAGGTAATCCTGTTGACAGACCAACAAATTAATTGAGATACTTTACAATTGAGAGTTTGATCATGGCTCAGGATGAACGCTAGCTACAGGCTTAACACATGCAAGTCGAGGGGCAGCGTGTACAGGTGCTTGCACCAGTACGACGGCGACCGGCGCACGGGTGAGTAACGCGTATCCAACCTGCCATATACTCGGGGATAGCCCGGTGAAAACCGAATTAACACCCGATGAGATTCCTTGCGGACATCCAACTGGAATCAAAGTTTCAAGGTATATGATGGGGATGCGTCTGATTAGCTTGTTGGCGGGGTAACGGCCCACCAAGGCTACGATGTTTATGGTTTCTGAGAGGATTCACACCCACAATGGAACAGAGACACGGTCAAGACACCTACGGGAGGCAGCAGTGAGGAATATTGGTCAATGGGCGAGAGCCTGAACCAGCCAAGTAGCGTGCAGGATGACGGCCCTATGGGTTGTAAACTGCTTTTGTCAGGGAACAAAGTGCGGGACGTGTCCCGTTTTGCGTGTACCTTACGAATAAGGACCGGCTAATTCCGTGCCAGCAGCCGCGGTAATACGGAAGGTCCGGGCGGTATCCGGATTTATTGGGTTTAAAGGGAG
>JAGDAU010000146.1 GCA_017959365.1 Prevotella sp. | reverse complement strand
TGGTGATGAAATCACATGGCCTACATTCTCTGAGCTCCGTCGCGCTTACAACCAGGCTACTGATGGTATCACTTGGAACAATTGGGTAGCTATCTACGATGGTCAGCAAGAGGTGAATGGTGGTGATAATATCCCAACTTCTGCAACTAGCCTGGATTTTGGACATTATACTTCTGCTAATGGTACCGCTAACAATGACTTAGGCGATTATACTTTCGAGAACTACGAGGGTTGGCACCAGTTCACGCTGAGTCAGGCCACATACGTAGAGCCAGACGAACTTAACCCTGAAACACGTGAATATGAGGATGCCGGATGGTTTACCTTCTGTATTCCTTTCGACATGACGATGAAACAGGTTCGTGAGTGGCTCGGTGTACCGGCAAGCGAGGGTAATATCACTTGCATGTACAATGGTTCTAAAGTAACTACGCCTATGCTACCAGACGTTCGAATGTTGGCTTCTGTAACTCGCCATACAAGTACGGGTGCCGGAAACAATAACAAGGTGACTTTCCGGCTGTCAACAAATCTAGTAAGTGCTGAATCAGGTAACTTCCTGAACTTTGACCGTACAGCTGCAGCCGGTAGTAGATGGAATACTGCCAATGCTGCCGGCAACGGAAGCTATGATTCTGATTCCAAGCCTTGTCTGCGCGGAGGTATTCCTTATATCATTAAGGCTTACAAGCGTAAGGGCGAAAAGATTAAGAGCTATAACCTCGGTCAGTATATCATGACACGCTATGGCGACCAGTTTAAACTGACTCAAGCCTGCCTGAATCACGGAGCCAAGTACTACGAATATCTGGGAGCAACAGGAGGAAATCTTGCAACATTGAAATTCTCTAAGCCTTACGAGGAGGCTGTAGTAGTTGCTGCAAATGACGCCCCGTCTGGAGGCTACTGTACTTATATGGACGGTGACAATACCAGAGATTATGAGTATGCTCTCGTAGGTACATTCTGGGATCAGAAATTACCGCGCTACTGTTTCTATCAGAGTAAGGGGAAATGGTACCGCAACACCAACGTTAATGACTACAATTGGTCGGCATATAAGTGTGTCATCATGGCTGTGCCAACTAAGGCAGCAACAAGTTATAGTGGTTATGATGGTCACAATGGCCAGCACTATCGTGAGAATCCATCAGCTATAGGTATTGTAGAAGATAATAAGTCATTCTATCCGTCTATAGAAGAAAATACTACCGATAAGCTGAACGGTACGCTGAAGATTGTCTTTGCTGACGGTCGTGATGATGATGATTTCCAAGCATCTACATCCGCAAGATATACATTCGCCTTTGACGATGGTATCACTGAGTTTGACGAGGAAGGTAATGAGGCAACAGCTATTGACAACATTGACGGTGGAGATATCACTCTTATGCCTGCTAATACGAAGGTATATAATATCAACGGTCAGTATGTTGGTGAGTCTCTTGAGGGACTTCCAAAGGGATTATATATAACTAATGGTAAAAAAGTTTTGGTAAAATAAAGTGAGATGAGGGAGCTACCCTCCCTCACCTCTCAATAAAAGATGGAATTTATAATAATCAATCAGTAGAAAGAACTACCAAACAAAAAAAGGAAATGAAAAAGAAAATATATGTAACACCAGAGGCGGAGGTCTTTACTTGCAAGTCTAGAGTTAATCTCCTTGCTGGTTCAACAAAAACGGAATGGGAAATGAACCCAGATGGCAATAACGGCTCAGATATTCCAGGTGGTGATAATCATGACCCTGACGCCGATGACACTCCTAGCCGTCGAACGGATCTCTGGGAGTCGTGGTAAAACAACAGCGTAGCAGTTGTACGGGAACGTTAACGTTAACGGGAACTCTGTTAATCTAAACATTCAACTATTAAGTGAATTTGGATTTAGTGAGTCAACCATATTATCACGGGCAGTACCAAGGATGGTGCAGCCCGTGATTTTTCACGTTTGATGTTTTGTTTTAAAATGTCAAAAAACAGGCTGAAATTTGGATATTATGATTGATGTTTGTAATTTTGCACCTTGGATGACAATATGAATATGAGGAAGTTATTAGCTTTTTTCTTTGCGTGTGCCACAACGGTTGTGGTGATGGCGCAGAATATCAACTTTACCAATGCAGAGGTAAAGAGGTTGTGTGTGGCTAACTGGGATACTGATAAAGACGGACAGCTGAGCCGCCAGGAGGCGGCGGCTGTGATATCATTAGGAACGGTGTTCCGGGAGAATGGCAATATCGGAGAGTTTCCTGAACTGAAATATTTCACTGGTATCACCGCCATTGATGACTCTGCTTTTTACAAGAGTAGTATAAGCGGTGAGGTGCGTATCCCTGGCAATGTTAAGACTATTGGTGATTACGCTTTCAATAACTGCCGCAATATGACAAGAGTGGTGCTGGAAGAGGGCGTGCAGACTGTTGGATGGCATTCCTTCTCAGGACCGATAAGGACGATGGTGCTGCCTACAACGCTGACTTACATGAGTTCCATGGCTGTTGACCCTTACGTCAACTCAGACCCCAGTTCGGGTGTCTTTGTGCCAGATGGGGATCTGTATCTCTACAGCCGCTCTAAGACTCCGGCAGCTATTAACGGTTTCGCTTTTTATTTCATGTTCTCTCAGGCTCATCTTATAGTACCCCCAGGATATATTGACGATTATAAGGCTGTGGAGGGATGGAGCCATTTTGGGGAATACCTACAGTTTGGTGATGTTAATATGGACGGTAACGTTAATGGACGTGATGTGGTGGCACTGAGAAATTCTGTCATGGGTCGTAAACCGTCACCGTTTAATGAGTACTGTGCAGATGTCAACATTGATAACAGTGTAAACGGACGAGATGTCATTGCACTAAGGAATTTAATACTTGGTAATTAATAATAAGGATATATATATGGGAAAAAGATTGTTGTTTTTAACAGTTCTTGTACTGTCTGTGTTACGAATGACAGCCGATGACGGTGTGCGTATGGAGACGGTAGAGATTGCGGCTAATGAGACGCAAGAGGTAAGCATTTATCTTGATGATGAAAATGGGATATATTGTCTTGTACAGTTTAACCTCTATCTGCCGCAAGGGATGGAGCTGGCGAAAGATGAGAGTAGCGCAGTGGCATATACCACTCCTTTCTCTAACAGATCTTTTGTTGGTGTACAGGAGAAGACAGACTCGCAGGGATTGACATACTATGAGTTTTATCTCGAGGATAGGAGTATGTTGCCTTTCGGTACTGGCGAGGTGGAGATCTTCACCGTGAGTGTGAAGGCGGGTGACATGATAGAGACAGGAGAACAGATTGCGGCATTCCGCGACGTCGTTCTTGTGGATGAGATGGCTGGAGGTCCGGACATTGAGGAGATACCATATCAGATGACCTCACGTATTGACCTTGACGTGTCTTCATTAGGCTACGCCTCATTTAGCTGGCCACGGACATTAGACTTTACCAATAGCGGTGCGCAGGCGTTTATCGGATGGCCAACGGAGAATGAGACTCTCCATTTGGAAGAGGTTTCTATTGTTCCAGCCAATACAGGTGTTATTGTTAAAGCTTCTCAGGGAACATACAATCCTCAGACCACTGATGATGATGCCGATGATGTGACGAGAAACAAACTCAGCTCAACAGCATCTGGACCATATACTATTGATCAGGACTGGGTTTATGTGCTGTCTAATCTTAAGGATGGCATTCCCGGTATGTATCCTGCTGTTTTGGGTGTTAACGTGGCTCAGTATAGGGCATATCTTGCCGCTGGTGAACAGCTTGCGGCAGCACTGCCATTCACGGAGGATGATATGATAACTGGCATTGAGGATGTAGAGAAGGATACTTCCGGTTTCAGCACTGATAATCGTGCATACAATCTCTCTGGCCAGAGAGTGGGAGACAATTATAAGGGAATAGTAATCGTTGACGGAAAGAAGATTGTCAGAAAATAATATGAAAAAGAGGTACATAAAGCCACAGATGAAAAAAATAACGGCTGACGAGGTTATTCTCACATCAGAAAGTCTGCCAATATTCCAACAGGATGATTCTGTGTATGTAACACAAGATGACCAGGTGTTCTCAAGAGAAAACACTATACATGATGTGTGGGAGTGAAGATAAAACAACTGCATAGCAGTTGTACGGGATGTTTCAACGGGAACGTTAACGGGAACGGGAACATCTTTTCAACGGTAACGGGAACGTTAACTGTGTTAATCTCAAAAATTTATATTATCACGGGCAGCACCAAGGCGCTGCCCGTGATTTTTTTATACTGACAATTTGGTGGTGTTACGTGCTACTAAACAACGTAAGCGGGAACTGTTTCGGCTTATAGAGTTAAACAAAAACCAGAAAAACACCGCAGTGGTGGCTGAGCTCTATGAGCTCCCTTTCCTGTGCTTTCGGCTTTGCACCAGCGAGCAAGCTCTCGTGAAAGCCGCAAGCACAGCACACGGTTTCGTTCCGAAACGCAGTCATCCCAGCGGCAAAAACAATAAAAAACAGATTTCAACGGGAACGGGAACGTTAACGGGAACGGTTGATGAATTAAAAATTAAAATTTAAGATTTAATAGTTGTCGCTGCGCGATTAAAAATTAATAATTCTTTCCACTCTCAACACTCAACTTATCAAATTATCAACTTATCAACTTGTCCACTCTTTTTTAGCGAAGCGATGTATTTGCTTTGCGGTGTTTTTCTCTCAACTTTAAACATTAAACTAAACTATCTGTGCAGAACGCTGATTTCCTTTGC
>JAGDAU010000145.1 GCA_017959365.1 Prevotella sp. | reverse complement strand
GTCGAGCTAAACCTTCTGCCACGAAGTGGCATACCAAGGATGAATTATAGAACATTCCATTAATGGATGATATTGATGGCATTAACGATAATACCTGATGTCATTCGCTAAACAGTTACCGACATTCATACAAATGTTAAAAATGAAGAATAAAACGCAGATTTATAATTCAAAATGGGTTGTAACTGAAAAAAAAGTTGTATTTTTGTATATTGTTTGTTACATGGACATTAGAAATGAGGAGATAAGGAGGTAAGAAGGTATAACTAATAAAGACAATAGATAATGAAAAAGATTCTCGTGGCGCTCGCAGCCGTCTTTTGCTGCGCAATAACAGCTCTGGCTCAAAACACCCAGACAGACAGAAACCGTTCGTACACCATCACGCTCGGCGGCGTGCAGTATACTCACAGCGATGAGAAGATGACATCGAGTGAGGCTGTCAGCAAGGTTATGACCGGCATGCTGACCGGCAAGACCTCCATACAGGCAACCGAATACGAGGAAGACGTGATCAACGCTATCATCAAGGGCCTCTCCAATTCTCATCGCTATCGCTATGACGACAGTATGCTGGAAAATAACGATGCAATAGTGGCGGGCAACCTCGTGGTTGAAGCTGTCATCACCAACATACAGATGAGGACGGAAAACCGTACTTCGAAGGGAAAGGATGGCAGACCGCAGATTACCACTTCATACAAGGGTGAGGTAGAGGCTATGCTCACACTGAAGGATGTAAAGACGGGTGAGGTAATCGGCAATCCGTCGTTCAGCGGTTCGGGAACAGGCACTTCCTATAATTCTGACTCTGACAAGGCTATGCGCTATGCCATAGGCCATCTGTCTGCCAGCATCACCACCTGGCTCAACAAGTATCTTCCTTTGCAGGCCAATATCATAGAGGGCTCTACAGCCAAGAAAGACAAGCAGAAGGAGGTGTATATCGACCTTGGCGCGCGAGAGGGCGCTTCAGAAGGTCTGCACTTGGCTGTGTATAAGGTGAAGACCATTGCCGGCCGCGAGGCAAAGACACAAATCGGCAAACTGAAGATTGAAACAGTAGATGGCGACGACATCAGCCACTGCAAGGTGCAGAGCGGAGGCAAGGACATCAAGGCTGCCCTTGATGCTGGTGAGCAACTCGTGGTTGTCTCTACAGACTAATTTAATTTGCAACTTATAAACCCCACCATATTTATTATGAAAAGAATTTCTCTCTGCCTCATGGCAATGTTGTGTGTGCTGACGCTGTCGGCACAGAGTGTGTATGAAAACGAAGTGACTAACAATATCATGGCGCGTCGCTCGGTACGCAAATACCTTGACAAGCCTGTGGAACACGAGAAGCTGGAGGCTGTGGTAAAGTGCGGCATCAATGCGCCCAGTGCCATGAACCTGCAGAACTGGGCTGTACGAATCGTAGAAGACCAGAAATTGCTGGCTGACGTGAAGAAAATGTGTCGCAATGCTCCGAACCTTATTTGCGTCTGTGCTCCGTCTGACGGCAGGTTTGACCTTGACGCAGGTCTGATGGGTGAGAACATGATGCTGGCGGCTCAGTCATTTGGACTTGGCACCTGCATCCAGACAGGTCCGATACGCTTCCTTACAACAGACGAAAAAGCCAAGACCTTCATGAACAGTCTTGACATTCCTGAAGGCTACAAACTGCTGTATGTAATCTCCATCGGCTATCCAGATGAGCAGCCGGAAGCTAAGCCGCGCGACACCTCAAAGGTGAAGTATATCAAATAGGTCTTATAATATAATCAAAGCGATCGAAATTATGGTAGCCAAGCGTTTCAAGATACGCTTGGCTATTATTTATGTCGTCATCGTTGTTGTGGTTGGGAATGTGTGGCAACCGCAGTTTGACAGAGGAAAGTATGTCGGCATGTTCTGAGGCAAGCCACTTGAGGTTGTTGATGACGCGTTCGTTGCCTATGCCTGTGTAAGCCTTGTATATTCTGGGGTTAATGTCCTTGATGTCTATAATCCATTCTTTGATGAACGGCAGCACATCCTCTATGTTCCTGCGCGGCACGTTGAGGCTGGTCTCTATGGCTATGCGCCATTCCTTCGGGCACTGCTCGCAGAATGCCTTGATATATGTGCTGTGAAGCAATGGCTCACCGCCGCCGAAGGTTATGCCTCCGCCCGTGGCGAGGAAGTAAAGCTGGTCTATGCGCACCTCGTCAATAAGTTCTTCCACAGTGCGCTCCATGCACGTCATGTCATCGGAAATGCTCTGCGGATTGAGGCAGTATTTGCATCGCAGAGGACATCCGTGGAATGCCACGAGTGTGGTCACACCCTCGCCGTCCACTGCCAGCCGGTGACGGACAATGCCGATAAATCTGCCTGTGAGTTCATGGGACGTCATGGCTATTGCGCTTTCTTGTCGGGGTCAAGGGAGTCTGGGGCGTAAACGTCGCCTTCAAGTTGTATCTCGTCAAGACTGTCATTCTTGCAGCTGTCCACTTCTTGTATGTTGGGAACATCTCCCTGCAGTCTTTGCCCTGTTCCATTACAACTGCTCAGTGTCAACATTCCCACAGACACTCCGGCAATCATTGCCGCCTTGCCGAGCAACTGGCGCTGGTGCAACTGCTGTTCGAGATATCGTACCTCCGCCTCGCACTTTGGGCATGTGCCGAGGCAGTCGCCCTTGTACTGACATTCCTCTGTCACATACTCTATGTCGTTCGCCTCTGCTATCTGGCGGCGAATCTCTTTCAGTATCTTGCAGGTTCTCTTTCCTTTTGCCATAGAAAATATATTGAGTTGTTTAGGAAAAATTCGTAATGCATAAACGAAAACGAAGACGAAAACGAAAATATTCCGCATGGTATTTTTCACTTTTCACTCTTCACTTTTCACTCTGAGCATAGCGAAGTTGATTACAAAGGTAATATTTATTTCTGAAACCACAAAGTTTTGCATCCTTTTTTCAACCTTTGAAAAAAGAGAAAAGATACTCACTCCTGTTACTACTGTACCAGCATCATGATGACAGACAGTATGGTGACAATCTGTATGAAGCGGCGAAAGGCCTTTTCTGGGAAAAGCTTTACTATGCGTATGCCGATAAGTGCACCGATGCCTATGATAGGCAGCATCACAAGGTTGAGGGAGAACGTATCCCATGTGATATTGTCCCATACGAAGACCTGCAACGGAATCTTTAGCAGGTTTACAACGAGGAAGAACCATGCGTTGATACCTATATACTCCATCTTCTCCTTGCGCATGGAAAGGAGATAGACTGACAATACAGGTCCGGCGGCATTGCCTATCATGGTGGTGAAGCCCCCGAGAAGGCCGAAGATGGCGGAATACCACCATTTCCTCATCCATCTGTTTTCCTTGCCGAATATCTCGCTCCATATCATCACACCCAATGCCAGGGCGAGTGTCCAGCCCATGAGCCTGCGAAACTCATGCGTTGGGATGAGGGAGTCAACGAAGATGGCAACGAAGAAACCGAGTATGGCTGTGGGCAGCAGCTTTGCCACCACCTTCCAGTCGGCTATGCGCTTGTAGTATGTCACGGCTATGACGTCAGCCATGCACAGCATAGGCAGGATGACACCCGTTGACTCCTTGGCTCCGAAAGCCATTGCCATATAGGGCACTATGAGTAGCATCATGCCCTGCACGCCGGTCTTAGACATGCCGATGCACAGCGCGGTAATGGATATGATGGTCCACTGAAATGGGTTGAGGGATTCAAGCATATTGTTTTTTCTTGAAACTGTAGGAAATAGTGATTACGGTGCAAAAGTATGAAATTATTTGGAGATAATCAGCATATATACTTTCTTTAACTTCTGAAAATGTATGCCTTGGCATAGCGATATAAAATTTTTCAGTTTTTTTATACAATTTGTATTGTTTGTTGGAATTATTTTGTAAATTTGTAGCGATAAACATTATTAATGTAAATTCAGAAGGAATGAGAAGGAATTGTCTACGTGCCTTGCTTGTCATGTCTATGCTTGCGGTTGCGAGTGTGACGTTATATGCACAGAGATTTAGTAACTATGGTGACATCAACAGGACATGGATGAAGTTACCTATAACGGGTGTGAAGAATGGTAATATACTGACGCTGCTTGAGGCTTTTAACAAGACTTGGCGCACAGTGCCCGCCACGGAGTTGCTGGCTCAGCCGGTGACAAATACTGATGCTCCCGGTGGATATGCCATCGTGGTGGACCGCCCTAATGGCTATGTCAGCATCAATGAACTGGGAGATGACGGTGAGGCTCTCTCTGCATGCGTGTGGAAAAGGTCTAACGGCCATAAGCTCTTTGCCGTGGCTTATACCCGATATCATGGAGTGTTCCCTCAGACATACGTTTATATGTATGACTATAACCAGGCAAACGGCAAACTGACCCCGGAGCAGAGTGCACTGTCGCTCTTCAAGCCTTCATTTGACGAAGCCTATGGCGTTGACGCCGTTACGGTGCAGCTGCCGCAACACGGAAAGGACGTGGTGGTGACAGAGTTTATAATGGGGTGGGGCATGGCTATTAACCACACCTATTCATGGGACGGTATGAGGCCGAAGCTGTCGCGTACGGAGTTGGCATGTTATGATGAGATGGAGGATATATATAATAAGGAGTATATGATGGAGGACAGGATAAGATTTGACAGATATGCTCTTTATGATTTTGATGAGGATAACGTACCTGAGGTATGGCTCTCTACGGACAATGAAGAGTATCAGGCGGTGTTCTCCTTGGTGAACGGTAAGGTGAGTATGCTCGCATCATCATATTACAAGACACATCTTATGTTTTTCTCTGGTATGGTGGGCAGTGCCGGCGGTTGTGGCACGGGGTGTTTCAGTGCCACCTATACACCACTGTCGAACAGTAAGCCTGTGTATAATCTTGTTGATATGCAGAGCTGGGATTACCAGAAGGATGATATGGTAAGTACATATTATAAGGATGGTAATGAGATTCCCAAGGCTGAGGGCGAACGATTGATAAAGTCTTATGGCGAAGCGGTTGTGTTAGTCCCTATTATGAGAAGCCTGAGGCCATAACGGAGAATGTTTGAAGAAAATGAATAGTATGAGAAAGATTATTTTAGCGATAATGACGCTCTGTGCAGTGTGTGCGTCGGCGCAGAATGTTACGCAGCAGCATGGTTTCAAGGCTTTGTTGAACGGGAAGACTGCCGTAGAAGTGTTTTTGCAGACTGTTTGTAATGATGGCGACTGGCGTACGGCTGGTTATGTGTATTATCCCAATGCCAAGTCGCCTGCTCCAATCCTGATAGTAGAGAACTGGAGTGGTGAGTCCCCTGTGATGTCTGATGAGGACGATGTGGTGGATAAACGCTTCGTGGAGTATCAGCCCGATGGCGAGGTTACAGGTCTGCTCTATATTACATATGTAGAGGTGGAGGGCGATTTCCAGATGATGAAGGGCTCGTGGAAAAATCCCACTACGGGCAAGGTGATGCGTATGACTAACTTTGAGGAGATGCGCGAGTCGCCAGACTGGTGGCCGGGGAGTCCGGAAGTGCTCAGCGCACCGGGACGTGACGCATGGCGGTTCTTATATAATTTGGAGAATAAATATGACGAGACCGGCGACAGTGAGTGGATGAACTCAATCCGTGTGACATTTGAGGTGGACGGTATGGAACATCCCCTGAGTTTTGAGGAACCTCTGGTTAACTCTGTAAGCAGTGATATGGAGGAGACTCTTGACTGGGTTATAGAGAAAGACATCAACTTTGACGGTGTG